>JAEZJD010000296.1 GCA_023436425.1 Bacteroidota bacterium
CAACAACAGCGGCAAAAGGAACCGGTGACAATGCCTACGTTTATTATCCGCTACTTTCATCTCACGGCATCATCAGAGGGACGATTCCTGTAAATGAAAATGCATTTACTATTTCGGCGTCAATTCCTGATCCGCAGAAGTTCTTTTTATCAGGTGTAAAAATGAATAGTCATCAAGTACGTTCCACTTCAGCCAGTACAGATACAACCATCTTGGTCACACATTTTTCTCCGCCACTTGACAGTATTGTTTATTGGTTTTTGAAAAGAAGCATCAATTTATATGGTGAAGCTCTCACTAAAACGTTTGCGTTTCAAAAAAAGGGAATTGGAGCAACGGACGATGGTGTTGAAATCACGCGGATGTTCTGGAAAGAAAAAGACATAGACCCTGCAGAATTGAATATTGTAGATGGGTCGGGCCTTTCTCCCTTGAACCGTGTTACGACGCATGCGCAGGTACAGGTGCTTGCCTATGCAAAAAAGCAGCCGTGGTTTGGTGATTATTTCGAAGCATTTCCCGTGTTCAACGACATGAAGATGAAAAGTGGAACTATCCGGGGAGTGAAAGGTTTTTGCGGTTATCAAAAAGCGAGAGATGGCAATGAGTATATATTCTCGTTTCTTGTAAATAATTATGTTGGCTCAGCATCATCAGTGGTGCAGAAGATGTATAAAGTGCTCGATATTCTAAAGTAAGCTGCAATTGAAAAACGAAGGTTTTTGTTCCTAGCCCTGGCTGCTCATGGCGGTTTTCACCCGTCGTCGATAGTTGGTGAACAAGCTGTACCACCTGAGTTTCACCACACCAAGCAAACCTTCCTTGATAATGCCTCGATGCATTTTTGATTCGCCAAATTTTCGGTCTTCGAATTGAATGGGAACTTCTTTGATTTTGAATCCAAGTTTCCATGCTGCAAACTTCATCTCTATTTGAAATGCATATCCTACGAAATGTATTTCGTCAAGATTAATTGTTTCCAACACTTCTCTTTTGTAACAAACAAAACCGGCAGTTGGATCTGATACCGGCATCCACAAAATCATTCGTGTATATAGTGATCCTCCTTTTGACAATGCGATTCTGTCCGCCGGCCAATTTTTTACACCACCACCCTTCGTGTATCTGGAGCCCACGGCAACATCTCCCCCTTCGTATTTGCAGGCGTTGTATAGTCTGGTAAGATCAGCAGGATTGTGTGAAAAATCGGCATCCATTTCAAAAATGAAGTTGTAACCCCGGTTAATACCCCACTTAAATCCATGAATGTATGCAGTGCCTAATCCTTGCTTTCCTTTTCTTTCTTCGAGAAAGACGGTGTTGTTGAACTTTGGCTGCAAGCTCCGGACAATGTCTGCGGTGCCGTCAGGAGAGCCGTCGTCGATTACAAGAACATGAAAATTCTGTTGCAGATCGTAGACCGCCAGAAGAATTTTTTCAATGTTCTCCTTTTCGTTGAACGTGGGTATAATGACAAGTTTCTCCAAAACGCTATGCGTGTTTCCTGAGCATGAATCGTGTATACATTTCCGTCAGTTTTTGCTTGGTATTTCGCGGAAATTCACCTTTCATCATCCAATCGTAATATTGAGGTTCTGCTTTCAACACTTCGGCTACCGCACGACCTTTGTGCTTACCGAAGTTGAAAACTTCCGTTCCTTTTTCATCGTAGGTAAACCGACGGGCAAAATCTATGATTGCATCTTCTCCTACGGCTTTGAGAATCGTTTCTAACGACGTGCCCAATTGCGGGTACCGTTCCACCTGAGCAAATAATATTTCGGCAGTCGCAGTCGCATCTACTTCCGCTCCGTGCGCCCCTTCGAGCGCTTTATTGCAATAAAATTTGTAGGCAGCAGAAAGGGTACGTTGTTCCATCTGGTGAAAAATTTTTTGCACATCCACCAACTTTCTGCCTTTCATATCAAAATCAACTTCCGACCGGATGAACTCCTCAATTAACAAAGGAATATCGAGCCGATAGGCGTTGTAACAAGCAATATCACAACCGTCAAGAGACTGTTTTATTTCGTGCGCAACCTGTTTAAATGTCGGTGCATCCTTCACCATCTCATTGGTGATGCCGTGCATATCGATACAAACTTGCGGAATAGGAATTTGCGGATTAACAATCTTTCTTTTGACGGTGCGATTACCATCGGGGAGCTGTTTTACAATGGCAATTTCAACGATGCGATCAGTTGAGACATTGGTTCCGGTGGCTTCGATATCAATAAAGGCAAGTGGTTTTTTCAACTGTAACATGTGGCAGCGGTTCTAAAGTTTGTAAAGGTAAAAGTTTTGGGTGGTTACAGTTTTATTTATGCCGCCGCTTGTGTAATTCTTTTTGCGAATAGCTCCACATTCAAGCCGTCGTAATTACCAGAACTCATAAAAAGAATTACAGAGTTTTTATAGTCTCTATTTTCCAGCCACATTTCCAAAGACGTTTTGTTGTTGAAAACTTGCAAATCAGATTTGTTGAATCCCGCTGCAACAGTCTCTGTTTTCAAATCGGGCAATCGTTTTAATTCAAGTGCATGCTTACTAAAAAAAACAGCTGCGTAATCAGCAGCTTCAAGGCTGCCATTATACTCTTGCAAAAACTTCTCGCTCAAACTGCTGAACGTATGAAGTTCCAGTATAGCAATCAATGTTCTTTGAGGAAATTGGTGTTTCACAGCGTCGATAGTTGCTTTTACCTTCGATGGTGCATGCGCAAAGTCCCTGTACACAATTGTACTTTCACTTTGCGCGAGCAACTCCAGCCTTTTTGCTGCGCCGGTAAAAGAACTGATTGCCTGTAAAAAAACTTCAGCCGATATGTTTAATTGTTTGCAGACTAAATAGGCAGCATTCAGGTTGAGCAAGTTATGGTTGCCAAAAACCTGCAGACCTGTTTTGATGCCTTCAATTTCGATTTCAGTTTTTCCGTTTTCAATATTGTGGGAGGGGAGTCGATAAGGATGATAATTTATATTCAGCCTTTTATGCTGCTGCACTAAATTGCTCAATATGTCATCAGTTTCATTGTAAATAAGGTGACCACCTTCTTCTATTTTCTCTATAAATATCCGGAACTGATCCAGGTAGTTTTCAAACGTGGGAAATACGTTTATGTGGTCCCACGCAATGCCTGTTATCACGGCAATATGCGGATAAAGAAAATGAAACTTAGGCTTCTTTTCGATCGTGCTTGCCGGGTATTCATCGCCTTCGCAAATAATGACGGGTGCGTTGGTGATTTTTACAGATTGATCAAATCCGTGCAGCCGTGCACCTACGAGATAATCGAAGTCTTTACCCGCTTGTTTTAACACATGCATGATCATGGAAGTGGTGGTCGTTTTTCCATGGCTTCCGCCCACAATAACCCGGATCTTGTTTTTACTTTCCTGAAAAATGTACTCCGGAAAAGAATAGATAGGTAGATGTAGCTCCTCGGCTTTTAAGAGCTCCGGATTGTCAGCCTTTGCATGCATCCCGAGAATTACAGCATGTAAACTTGGGTTAATTTTTTCCGGGAACCAACCGGAATCGTTTGGTAAAATGCCTGCTTTTGCGAGATTTCCCGCGGCCGGCTCAAAGATTTCGTCATCACTTCCGGTAATTTCATAGCCTTTTTGCTTCAGCGCTATGGCTAGTTGGTGCATCACACTACCGCCTATTGCAACAAAATGAATTTTCATATATATTTGCCACTCATTGAAATAACCAACAAAGTAATCCGTTTTAACCCAAACCAATTCAAAATGAAAAACAAGTTTTTTACAGCAATCCTGATCGTTGGCACTATTCTTACTCTTACTTCCTGTGCATCCAGAAAGTATGGTTGTCCTGCTACAGCTAAAGCTGGCAATCAGGCTACCGAGCACAGGGTTTAAAAATTTTGTTGTGTATGCATTGGATTCATCTTTCAGATGAGGAGCAGTTGAAACAAATTATTACCAGATCTCACACGCGAGCACAAGTAATTTTCAAACATAGCACACGGTGCTCCATTAGCGCCGTGGCTTTGCAACGCCTGCAAAAAAGTGAGCAGCCAAGCGAAGTTGATTTCTACTTCCTTGACCTTCTGGCGCACAGATCGATTTCCAACAAAATCGCCGAAGTGTTCAAGGTGCACCACGAGTCTCCACAGATATTATTAATAAAAGATGGTGAATGCATTTTTGCTGAAAGCCATCTTGGAATTTCTATGCAGGATATCGTTGGCCACACAAAGGCTGCATAATGCGCCTTTAACAGTCATCAATTTTACTTCCTAACAGGGTACCACAATTTACTTTGTTTCTGCTACCCACACCGTTCAGCTAAGTTCTTCAATCGTTGCGCTTCTCACGTATCTTCGCTTGCGGAAATAAACTCCTTAACTATGATTAGAAATGCAACAGCCGTATGGAACGGCACAGGTAAAGAAGGCAAAGGTCAGCTAACAACAGCAAGCGGTGTTTTATCTAATACTCCCTACTCCTATCGGATGCGCTTCGAAAATGAACCGGGGACTAATCCTGAAGAATTAGTGGCGGCCGCACATGCAGGCTGCTTTACCATGAAACTAAGTTTTGTACTTGGAGAAATGGGTTTTACACCCGATAATTTGGAAACGAAATGTGAGGTAAGTTTTGAGAGTGGCTCCGTAACAAAATCGCACCTTATTGTAAAAGGTTCCGTTCCGGGTATAAGCAAAGAAAAATTCGATGAAGCAGTAAAAAGTGCGGAACAAAATTGTCCTATTTCCAAACTGTTGAATACACAAATTTCTTCAGAAGCAACTTTGGCGTAGATCGTATTTAAAACTGGTGAATCGGCAGTATATTACGTCTATGAGGGCAAGCGGCTCTCGTCACTCGCAACAATAACTTAGATGCCTTTAGTAACTGTCACATCAGACATTGG
>JAEZJD010000300.1 GCA_023436425.1 Bacteroidota bacterium
GCAGTGAAGAACAGCCCCCAGATGGTGAGTGGCATACGCGTCATCGTCATTCCTTTTGTGCGCAGGTTCAGAATTGTAGCTATGTAGTTTAGATTTCCTAACAGGGACGACACCACGAACAGGGCCATACTAATCAGCCAAAGGTCGGTGCCGATCTTAGATCCAATTTGTGCATTGTGCAAAGCACTCAGCGGAGGATATAACGTCCACCCGCCGGAAGCAGGTCCGGTTTGTACAAATAAAGAACTTGCCATCACCACACTGGCTAAAAAGAAAAACCAATAGGACAGCATGTTCATGAAGGGTGAAGCCATATCACGGGCACCCACCTGCAGGGGAATGAGCAGGTTTGCAAATGTTCCGCTTAGTCCTGCCGTCAGCACAAAGAAGATAAGAATGGTACCGTGCATCGTCACCAGGGCATAATAAAACTCTGGGTGAATTGTTCCTCCTTTTGCCCATCTTCCAAATATGGTTTCCAAAAACGGAAACGTTTGATCAGGAAAGCCCAATTGAAGCCTGAACAATACAGAAAAAAGAGCTCCAATAACAGCCCAGATAATACCAGTGATCAGGAATTGTTTACTGATCGTTTTGTGGTCCTGGCTGAAAATATATTTAGAGATAAAACCCTGCTCATGGTGGTGATGTCCATTACCGTTATGATCAACATCTGACGTCACCGCTCCTTCATGCACATGTATATTCGATTCGTTGTTCATATCAATGCTTTTTCTTTAGGTTTAACGTGTAGGCGCTACTGTAGTGGAATCGGGCTTGGTCACCGGCGCAGGTGCATTCCCCGGAACCGAAGCGTACAATGGCTTTTGCTGCGCCTGCCATAGTTTGAACTCCGCCTGAGATTCTACCAGAATAGTTCCTCTCATGGTAAAGTGTCCGCTGCCGCACATCTGATCACACGATATTTCATACTCGAAGTCTTCGCCGTATTTCTCTTTCATTTCGCGTGTCGTATACTTCGGTGTGAACCACATGGTGGTAGGTGTGCCGGGAACAGCATCCATTTTCATTCTAAAATGGGCCAATCCCACATCGTGAATAACATCCTTAGAGTTGATGATCAACTTTATTGGTTTATTTACAACAGCGTGCATTGTTCCCGTGGTATAGATATCGTCGTGGTTAGCAGGATCTTCCCATATTTGACCGAGCGGATTTCCTTTGCTCTCGTTGATTTGTTTAAAATATTTCCTGCCCAACTTCCCATCTCTGCCTGGGTAACGGAACTCCCACTTAAACTGACTGCCGGTAACCTCCACCACCTGTGCATTGTTCGGCGCTTCGCCCGTAATTTGAAACCAATAGTATAAGCCAAAGCCTACCAACGCCGTTAATGTTATAGCGGGAATAGCAGTCCAAATCAGTTCGAGTGTATTATTGTGCGGATAGAAATAGGCTTTCCGGTCTTCTTTCTCCTGGTACTTAAAAGCAAACCAAAAAAGCAGTATTTGTGTGATAAGAAAAACCAGAAATGTAATTGCCAGTGTGATCCAAATCATTGTATCAATCTTCTCACCGTGATCTGAAGCGGCCGGTCCCAAGATTTTATCCTTCAGGGTTTCATTGCAGTACCACACACCAAACAAACCGATAATAAGGAACGCCAATAATAGAAATCCGTTAATACGATTGCTTTCCTTACGAACCTTCTCTTCTCCACGAAGAATGGAGACGTACTCGCTTGCTTTAGCAATCTGAAATACGATAATAAATCCTAGTACTAATGCTACAATGATCCAAACAGACGACATAGTTTCTACAATTTGGAAATGTGCAGATTTGAAATCAGCTAATTAATTATCGCCAACATCTTCAAACCTTCACTCAGGTTCTTTTAAAATTTACAGCGCCCCGGTTCCTTCTTCACGTCAGCTTCACTATGTATGATGTACGATACTCTCCTTAAGGAAAGGATGATTTCGTGCAATCAAAGGATATTTTGCCATGCTCTTAGCAGTCACAAACATAATCAAACCGACGAAACCGACTCCTATCCCAATATCCAATAAGATGAAAGGCACATGTGTTGTTCTGGTTACAGGGTCAGTCATTACGCCAGGAAAGACCATTTGATAAAAATCCAGCCAGTGCCCAAATATCATCAGCACAGACATCATAGTAATCGTTCCATAATTTCTCTTAGACCCACGCGTCATCAGTATAAGCAGCGGAGCCAAAAAGTTTATCACAAGGTTGAGGAAAAATATACCTCTGTACGGGCCTTGTAAGCGTGACTTAAAGTAAACAGTTTCTTCAGGAATATTGGCGTACCAAATGAGCATGAATTGTGAGAACCACAAATACGTCCAGAAAATAGAAAAGGCGAAAATGAATTTACCGAGATCGTGCAAGTGTTCCCGGTTAGTATATTCCAAATATCCGTTGTTCTTCATGTAAACAACAAAGATGGTGATAAGCGCCAAGCCGGCAACAAATGCGGATGCGAAAGTGTACCAGCTGTACATGGTAGAATACCAGTGCGCATCAATACTCATAAGCCATAACCACGGGATGGACGACGCAACGGTGAGAGCAAATAAAACCGTGTAAACCGCTGCCCAAACAGTGTTGTCCCAGATGTACTTTTTGCCTTCTTCTACAGAAAGATTTTTATCATCAATACTGCGGGAAAGCTGGCGCATTTTTCTGCCCAACCACCACCATCCGCCTATTGTGATAATTGTCCAAACAGTAAAAAATCCTTTGCTTAAAAATCCGGATTTGTGAAGAAGTGTGGCGTCATGCTGTACATGCTCTTTATCAGTCCAGTGATAAATAGTGTGATTTCCTCCAAACACAACGATCATTAGTATAACAAAAGTGATTATGCCAATAACCGGAACACACGCCGATATAGCCTCGGTGACTCTTCTGAAGGATATTTGCCACCCGCCCCACGCGAGGGTGCTAGCACAGAGAAAAAACATGGCTGCGTTTACAGTTAATAGAAAGTAAACACTGTTTTGTAACAGCGAAGCCCAGAATCTTGCCTGTTCATGCTCGTTACTGCTTAGCCCATGAGTGATCAAAAGAATAATGAGGGCCAGCAACCCAATACCCATGAGCACAAAAGAGACCGTGTTATATTTTTTTGGAATGATATATCTGTCTTTCGTCGTCATTACAACTTTTTTATCTCAATTAAGGGTTAGCTTTTGCTGTGTCCGCAACCGGAGCAGCACCCGCTGCTTTCGTTGAATCTGCACCAGCAGCCGGCGCTGTCGCACCCTGCTTCGAACGTAAATACTTCACCACCATCCACCGCTGAACTGGCGTAAGCTGCGAAGCGTAACTGCCCATACTGCGTATCCCAAACGTTATCACATGAAATATATGCCCATCAGTTAAAGCTTTTGTATACGGATCGGTCAAATTTCGCGGCGCAACCGGGTAAGGTCCATTCCCACTATTATACAGAGGACCGTTACCATCGAGCTTTGATCCGTGGCATATACCACAGTTGACGAGGTAAAGCCGCTCTGCTTCTTTCATCTGAGCTGCGGAAACTGTAAGTGAATCAAGAGGATTTCGCATGCTGTTCGATGCCGCAAGCCCTGCCGAATCTGCGGTTAAATAGTTTGGCAGGTTATCGCCCCGGGCAATGCTTCCAGGCACCGGCATTGCTGAGTAGTAAACTCCTCTTCTGCGCAGGCTGTCCAATTCGCCGCCCACGTCGTTGTAGCCATACGCTTCGTATGCACGGCTGTAATACATATCGGGCATGTACGCTCTGCCGGGATCGTCTCCCGATGCACCGCCGCAACCGGCAAGCACCAGTGAAAACAATCCAAATGCTATTATAATTATGTTCTTCATTCTTTAAGAAACAACTTCTACAGGTTTACCAAAAACTTTTGTCGGCTTGTCGTAGCGGCCCATCCACCAACCGGTTTCCTTATATTGAGTGCTAACGTCGATTGCGCCGATATTTCTCAGGAAATCCGTTACCTCTCCCTCATTGCTTTTTTCGCTGCACTCAATAGCCATTACAAACAAGTCATCAGTGGAACGGAGATGGAAATGATCTTTTTTCACGAACGGTGCCATCTGGCATAAATAGCAAAAGGTAAGCACCATTCCAACGGCTGAAAGGAGCACCGTCAGCTCAAACATGATAGGGATCCAAGCAGGTAGTGAAAAGAAGGGTTTTCCTCCAATGTTCAACGGCCAATCGTAGGTGAGTGTCCAGGTAATGAAACTGAAGGCAATGGTCGTTCCAATGATACCATAAATAAAACCCGCCATGTGCAAACGTGTATCTCTCAAACCCATTGCAGCGTCCAATCCATGTATAGGCATTGGCGTGTACACATCGTGAAGCTTGAAGCCGCTTTTCCGGACACTTCTCACCGCAGGAAAAAGGACTGCCTCATCATCAAAACAGGCAACTATGAATTTTTTTACAGCCATAATTAAATTTCAAATCTCGAATTCACCAATTAATGTGCTGCTGCATGCGCAAAGTCATCAACTTCTTTTTGTTCCAGCACATCCATTTTCTCTTTATAGTTTTCACCGCTCTTTTTCAAAATATGTTTTATTTCCGCCACTGCTATCACCGGGAAGAACTTAGAAAACAGGAAATAGCATGTGAAGAACAAACCGAACGTACCAAGGTAAAATCCAACTTCCCAGATGGAAGGTGAATAGTACACACTCCACGATGAAGGCAGGTAGTCGCGATACAGGGAAGTGACGATGATTACAAACCGCTCAAACCACATCCCGATGTTTACCAAAATCGACATAAAGAATGTAACCACAATGCTTCTTCTCATTTTTCTAAACCAGAAAATCTGCGGAGAAAGCACGTTACAACCCATCATAAGAAAATAGGCCCACCCGTAAGGGCTGGTTATATCCACACGATTATACCGGAATGCGAACCATTCGTACTCCACGTGCGAGTACCAGGCCATGAAAAGCTCAGTGAGGTAGGCAATACCTACTATAGAACCGGTAAGAATAATTACTTTGTTCATTACATCGATGTGCTCAATTGTTATGTATTCTTCGAGAGCCAGTACTTTCCTTGTAACCAATAGCAGCGTTTGCACCATTGCAAAGCCGGAAAAGATGGCACCGGCGACGAAGTATGGTGGGAAAATGGTAGTATGCCAGCCTGGAATTACCGATGTAGCGAAGTCAAACGATACAATAGTGTGTACCGACAGAACCAGTGGTGTAGATAGACCTGCCAAGACAAGCGATAGGCTCTCATGTCTCTGCCAGTGCTTGGTGGAACCGGTCCATCCAAAAGCAGCAACACCATAAAACATTTTTCTCCACTTCACTTTTGCACGATCGCGAAGGGTCGCCAAGTCTGGCAGAAGTCCTGAATACCAGAAAAGCAGAGATACGGTGAAATATGTGGAAATGGCAAATACGTCCCAAAGAAGCGGTGAGTTAAAGTTCACCCACAGCGGACCACGCGTGTTTGGATATGGCAATGTGAAAAACGCATTCCACACGCGACCCATGTGCCAGATGGGAAACTGACCGGCACACATCACAGCGAAAATCGTCATGGCTTCAGCGGCGCGGTTAACACCTGTTCTCCAGCCCTGGCGAAACAGCAACAAGATGGCAGAGATAAGCGTTCCCGCGTGACCGATACCCACCCACCAAACAAAGTTGGTGATGTCCCAACCCCAACCGATTGTTCGGTTCAGGTTCCATTGGCCGGTACCGAACCACACTTCACGGGTTACGGAAACTATTCCAAACAGCAGTAATGCCACAGATATCAAGAAGCCAATCCACCACAGCTTTGAAGGATTTGCTTCCACCGGACGGCAGATGTCTTCCGTCACCTGATGATAATCTTTATTACCCTCTACCAGCGGTGGTCTTACCTGCGATTCGTATTTAAGTAATGCCATAATTTAAAGCTATGAGCTGTAAGCCTTGGCTTTCAGCTTTTCTAATTTATACTCTACAAGCTTGAACTCGTTGTTGAATTCAAAGCCATTGCTTTAATGCGCTTCTTTTGCCGGCTCGTGTTGGGCCGGAACAGTTTGTTCTTCCCTGCTCTGTTGCTGATGTTCCGCCATTCCGCTTTCTCTCTCCACCAGTTCATCCGAGTTTCTGATCCTCGCCAAGTAGTTCACGTTAGGTAATGTGTGCAACTGCTCGAGCACATAAAACACCCGCTGCGGATTGTTTTTCCTGATCTGTGCAACCGTGCTATTCGGATCGTTTACATTTCCAAATCTGATTGCACCTGTTGGACAAGCTTGTGCACATGCTGAAACAACCTCATCTCCCTGCAAGGGGCGGTCCTCCATTTTTGCTTTCAGCTTACCCGCTTGTGTACGCTGCACACAAAAAGTACACTTTTCCATCACGCCACGGCTACGTGTAACCACATCTGGATTGAGAACCATCCTTGTTAATTCATCGTTCATCTGATGCACCACGTCGTTCAATTTACCCACACCACTTGATGGACCGAGAACACCATGTGTGCTTGCACCTGTGTAATCGCCCCAGTTGAAACGACGAACTTTATAAGGACAGTTGTTAGCACAATATCTTGTGCCGATACAACGGTTGTAAGCCATTTGGTTGATGCCTTCCGAATTGTGCATCGTTGCTGCCACAGGACAAACATTCTCGCAGGGAGCGTTGTCACAGTGCTGGCACAACATCGGTTGGAAGATCACGGCTTTCAATGCGTCGGGATTTTTCTCATCCGTAACATAATACCGGTCAATACGAAGCCAGTTCATTTCGTGGTGGCGAAGGACTTCGTTCTTTCCTACAACCGGCACGTTGTTTTCCGAATGGCAGGCAACCACACATGCGCCACAACCGAAACAACTGTTCAGGTCAATGGACATTCCCCACTTAGCTCCGGGCTGCACGTAGTCGCCGTATAGCGTTCCTTCTTTGCGATAATCACCCGATTTGGGCGCATAATCTTTCGCTAATTCTTCGCGGAACTCTTTAAAATCATTGGGATACTTCAGGAAGGTAGCAAGCGTCGTTTCCTTTACAACTTCAGTTCTCCCTTCATAGGAGTTGTGCATCTGAATGCGGGCGACCTGGTAAGTGCCGGTTGTACCGGTTGACGTTGTTACATCATTATAATAATCAACTGTAGCTCCATTGAATCGTGCAAATGGATAAACGTTTTGACCTACACCAGCGACAGCCTTTGCAAAGTTTTCGCTTCTTCCATAACCTAAAGCAACTGCAATTGTGTTCGCATCCATGCCGGGTACCACCATCACCGGCAGCGTAATTTTTTTATTGTTAGCTGTTATCTCGATGGTTGGTCTGTCCTGGTAATATTCAAAGTCAACTCCCCTATAATCTATTCCGAGCTTTTGTGCTTTTGCGGTAGATATCACTGCATAGTTGTCCCAAGTAGCTCTGGTAATTGGATCAGGTAACTCCAGCAGCCAGGGGTTGCCCGCCTGCTTGCCACTCAGCATTGCTACGTTTTGATAAAGAATTACCTCATCACCGGCGGCTTTCCTCCGTCCCGAAATAGCAGCGACAGCACCGGCAAGTCCTGTACCGGCTGATCCCGTGACCGGGGTAGCCACAGGAGTTAATGTTGTTGGTGAAGTGGTTCCTGCCGCCGGAGCGCTGATACCAGCTGCTGCTGGCGCAGTGGTGGTTGCAGCCACTCCGCTTGTTCCTGAATAAATGCCAGTTTGCAAAATTTTATCAAAGGCCTGCTGCCCTCCAACTTTGCCGGTCCAGTATGTCCGGAAATAGGTTTCGTAATTTGTATTGTTACCGCTCCATTTCAATAAAGATGTTTGGAACGGACGTGTTTTGAAAAGAGGAAAAATTGTGGGTTGTTGAAAAGAAACAAAGCCCGTCCTTGGCTCGGCATCGCCCCAGCTTTCCAGGTAATGATGGTTCGGAACAAGGTAGTGGCACAGCTCAGACGTTTCATCAAGCTTTTCGTTGAAAGAAACAGCAAGTTTCACTTTTTGCAAACCACTTTTGAAGCGGTCTGCGGCAAAATAATCATAAGCAGGATTGGCTCCGTATACTAACAGTGCACCCACAGCTCCGCGATTCATATCTTCCACAAGCGTTGCCATTGCAGCATCATCGCCCTGCTTTGTATTGATGCTCACACCGGAGTTTATCGTGCTGCCTTGCGCTCCGATCAAGCGGTTGATTTCTGCAACAACAGTTTGTACGTTCACGTCGTTGCTTCCACAAACCACCAAACTGCCACCTCTGTTGGCTTGCAAATCTTTCGCTGCTTTTTGGATGCCCTGAGCAAGATTAGCATCCAACTGCACCGCCGGAGCTGCACCACCCAGTGCTCCTAGTAGCGCCAGGGCCACTGCACCTGTGGCTGACGGGCGATGAGTAAACCGCTCGTCAGCGGAGGCACCTGTTGGGCTCAAGTAGCTTTCAAACACATACAGCTTGCTAAGCTGAACATTTTTTTCATCTATCTTTCTTGTTGCAGCAAACTGTCTGGCAAATTCCACGGGCGATAGCCATGTAGTAAGGAAATCCGCCCCGAGGCTAACAACAACTTTGGCTCTGTCAAATTGGTAAAACGGAATTCTTCCGCCATTGGCTCTTCTCAGTCCATTATACGAAACGGCATCGTATTGCACATGACGACCACCAGGAAAACGACCGAGAAACTCTGAAATTATTTGTTTGGTGGAAGGAGAAACAATTGTATTGGTCAATAACACAACGGGACCGCCAACACCTGCTAGTGCTGAAGTAATTTGCGTATCCAGTTGATCAAAAGTTGGAATCTCTTGAAACGTGCTTCCTGCTTTGCGCTTTGGATGCGGAAGACGGTACATATCATAAAGGTCCAGAACGGAAGCCTGTGCCCGGGGCGATGTTCCTCCAAGCGTAATTGGATCCTGATCGTTGCCTTCGATTTTAATAGGTCGTCCTTCCCTCACCTTGACGAGCACGGGCAGCACATCTCCATCTGATACAAAAGTTGATGCGTATAGTTTAGAAATTCCGGGGGTGACGTTTTCAGGACGGTTTACGTAAGGAATCGCCTTACGAACAGGCACTTCGCAGCTTGCAGCGATGGTTGCCGCTGCAGTGCTAAATCCTACATACTTTAAGAAGTCGCGGCGGGGAGTTTTTGCGTCAAGTAAGCTTTCTTTTCCAAGATCACCAAAAGGCAGGTCTTCGCTAAACTCGTCAGCATTTAGCTTTTGCAGTTGTTGGTTATTTTGAAACTCAGCGAAACTTTGCCAAAACTTTTGATCACTCATATTTCGATTTGTCAATTTGGAAATTTGAAATCAAAAACGCAGCTATTGCATTTTCAAAATTTCAAATAGCACATTCTAATAGTGGCACTTCTGGCATTCCAAACCGCCAATGTCCTTAACGGTTACACTATCCATTTTGCCAGCTTTTATGTCGTTGTGAAACTTCTCGTAGATGCTGTAAAACTTGTTGCCCGAACTGTCGCTGTAATTAAATTGAACTTTCGTTTCGCGGTGGCAGTTTATACACCAACCCATGCTTAGCTCAGACTGCTGTACTACTTTATCCATTTCCTGCACGTTCCCATGACAGCTTTGGCAAGCGACGCCGCCCACTCTCACGTGTTGCGCGTGATTAAAATAAACGTGATCGGGCAGGTTATGAATCTTCACCCACTCCGGCGATTTTGCATTTGCAGGATTCCAAACAGCGCCGGGGCCCGGCGTGAAACCAGCATACTTATACAGCTTTTGAATTTCAGCAGTTCCATTGATCTCTGTACCATGCTCGTCGTACAGTTTTGGACCTTTTTCGTAGGTATTGATTACGTTGTGACAATTCATACACACGTTCAGGGAAGGAATCCCCGCGTGCTTACTTTCTGCTGCGCTACCGTGACAATACAGACAGCTTATTTGATTAAGACCTGCATGCACCTTATGTGAATAGTAGATCGGCTGCGTGGGAGCATAGCCTTGCTGCCGTCCCAAACCGATTGCGCTTTTCGCCACGTAAAATCCGCCGACAGTGAATGCAACAATGGCAAACAAAGCAATGTAAATTTTATTGCGATAGAAGGGAACAGGCTCCGGACGAATAATACTTTCCTTGTCGTCCGACAGTTTCTTTAAATTACTGTTCACCTGCATCAGGATCAGCGCAATAATGGCAAGGATCAAAGAAATCAACCCGAAGATTAAACCGCCATTTCCTGATTGTGTTTGCGTGGACGTGGCAGCGCCGCCCGCTGTAGCCGCGCCGGGAGCAGGAGCACTTTTAATGTAATCGAAAATAGCATTTATGTCGGCTTCGGACAGTTGCGGAAACGAAGGCATAATTTGTCCGAACTGCTTTTGAAGATCCTGGGTGTATGGCGTGGTTGGAATGAATGCTCCGGGACTATGTACCCATTTAATAAGATTAGCCCGGTCAGTCCATGGTCCTCTTTCCTCTACGCCGCGAAGTGCCGGTGCGCTAAGAACTTTATCTAATGCATGGCACGAGGCACAATTATTTTGAAATATTTGTTGCCCACTTTGTGCAAGTGACGATATATATAAAAAGATAAAAGCAAAAAAAGTCGCAATGGCTTTGGGCGCAATGGTCTTGAACAAATCCATAGAAACGTTTGGTCTGAAAAGGGATGCTTACAGAAAGGTGCAAAAATATGACAGGATGATTACAAAAGGCCAGCAGCAAAAATTTTTTTTTAGCTACTGCAATGCGCCTCATGCAACAAAAAATTGTTAGCGGCACGGTTCTAATTTTTTCAAATGCGAGCATCTAAACGAACACTGTTAATCCTTATCTTTCCTGCGAATGAAAATTCTAAGCCCTGCGATATCAGGACTGGCGCGATTGCGATTGTCATCTATCGAGGAATGGATGAGTGATCCGCATGCTGCTCAGTACAAAGTATGGCAGGACCTTGTTTCTGCAGGTCAGTTCACAAAGTTTGGACGCAAATACAATTTTTCCTCAATTCAGTCCATTGCAGATTTTAAAAGTCAAATACCTGTTCACACATACGAAGAGCTGAAGCCTTACATCGAACGGATGATGACCGGCGAGGAAAACGTTTTATGGAACACTCCTGTTACGTGGTTTGCAAAAAGTAGTGGCACCACCAGCGATAAAAGCAAATTCATTCCGGTAAGCCAGGAAAGCCTGAAGGACAATCATTATAAAGGATCGAAAGATGTGCTGACGCTTTACTACGCAAAAAATCCCGAAAGTGACCTGCTCACAGGCAAAAGCCTGGTAATTGGTGGCAGTCATCAAATCAGCCAGCTAAATGAGGAAATACAGTACGGCGATTTGAGCGCAGTTGTGCTTCAAAACTCACCTTTTTGGAGCAACTGGATTCGCACTCCAGATCTTTCTATTGCGTTGATGGACGAATGGGAATCTAAAATTGAAAAGCTGGCGGAGCAAACGATTTCCGAAACAGTGACGTCAATGGCCGGCGTTCCAACATGGCTGATCGTGCTGCTGCGGAGAATATTAGAGATTACGGGGAAGGAAAAAATAATTGATGTGTGGCCGCAGCTTGAATTGTATATGCATGGCGGCGTGAGTTTCGTTCCGTACCGCCAACAATTTGAAAAATTGATTGGAGCCCCCATCAAGTATCTGGAGATGTATAATGCATCTGAAGGCTTTTTTGCTGCGCAGGACGATGTGCAGGAGGAAGGCATGCTACTAATGATGGATCATGGCATTTTTTATGAATTTATGCCAGTGGAAGAATTTGGAAAGGCTTATCCTACAACATTGCAGCTTGACCAGGTGGAAACCGACCGAAATTATGCTCTTGTAATCACAACGAACGGCGGGTTATGGCGTTATATAATTGGAGACACAATTCGGTTTATCTCACTGGATCCATTCAGGATAAAAGTGGCGGGCCGGCTAACTCACTATATCAATGCTTTTGGCGAAGAAGTAATTGTAGAAAACACAGATAAAGCAATAGCGGCCGCATCTGAAAAAACAGGAGCCATTGTTAACGATTACACAGCAGCTCCTGTGTATTTTTCAGACGACGGAAATGGCGCACATGAGTGGCTGATAGAATTTGAAGAAGAACCTTCCGAACTCGAAACGTTTGTACACTTCCTAGACGAAACATTGAAAAGCATCAATAGTGATTACGAAGCAAAGAGATATAAAAACATTGCGCTCAGATTACCTGTTGTTCACCCGGTAAAAAAGAACACGTTTAAAAACTGGTTGAGCAAAAAAGGAAAAGTAGGAGGACAACACAAAGTGCCTCGCCTGAATAATGACAGAACAATTCTAGAACAGGTTAAAGACTTGTCAGGAATCTCATGAACCAATAAATTCTCATGCTAACAAATATTACAGATCTATGAAAATATCGCTGCTGTTTATTAGTGCACTTTTTTGCACTCAATTGTTTTCACAGAGCACAGCCAGGTACACTAACAATGGTTTCGTACAGGGAACAACATTTAAGCCGTTCTCGCTCACCGATATGAACGGAAACGTAGTAAACCTCGCCGAATTATCAGACAAAGTCATCGTACTTAACTTTTGGTTTATCAACTGTAATCCCTGCCGCAAAGAAATTCCAGAACTCAGTGAAATGGCAGAAGAATATAAAAACGATAGCCGCGTGGGATTCTATGCTGTTGCACTCGATGGCAAAGAACAGTTGGAGGTGTTTTTGCAAAAATTGCCTTTCAGTTACACCATCCTTCCCAATGGCAGATCTGTTGCCGCTCAGTACAGCATTACCGGTTTTCCAACAAACGTTGTAGTTGACAGAAACAGCAAGATCGCATTCGTGTCCAAAGGCTACGGTCCGGGCACTGTGCACGAACTAGAGCGGGCTGTGAAGAAATCACTGAACGATCGATAAAGTTCATCGTGCATCAAAGTCCACGACAACTTCATCCGTTTTTGGGTGCGACTGACATGTAAGTATAAACCCTTTTTCTACTTCTTCGGGTTCCAATCCCCAATTTACATCCATGCTCACTTCGCCTTTGGTGAGTTTCGCTTTGCATGTGGTACACACACCGCCTTTGCATGCATAGGGCAAATCCGCCCCTTGCTTTAAGGCAGCATCGAGAATACTTTCAGCTTCAAAACCCAGTTCGAATTCAAACATAATCCCGTCCAACTTCACACTGACTTTTGCCCGTGGGCCGGTATCGCCAATTATTGTTTGTACAGTATTTGTGACTGACGACTGCTGACCGGGAACAGTGAACAGCTCGAAATGAATCTTTTTTGTGGGCACGCCTTTGCTCTCC
>JAEZJD010000167.1 GCA_023436425.1 Bacteroidota bacterium
GCTTATCCTGTACAACTAGGTACGCGACATCCTCTGTCTATTGTCAAGAAGGAGATTTGCGATATATTTGGCCGTTTAGGCTTTAGTATCGCTGAAGGACCTGAAATTGAAGACGATTGGCACGTATTCTCTTCTCTTAATTTTGCAGAAGATCATCCTGCCAGAGATATGCAGGACACATTTTATCTCGACAACGGCGATAACACGACGGAGTGGCTGCTGCGTACGCACACAAGTAACGTGCAGATCCGCGAAATGAAAAAAGGCAAGCTACCCATTCGTATTATTTGCCCGGGAAGAGTTTATCGAAATGAGACTATCAGCGCAAGGTCTCACTGCTTTTTTCACCAGGTGGAAGGGTTGTACATAGATGAAAATGTAAGCTTCGCAGACCTGAAGCAAACGCTTTATTTCTTTGTGCAGGAAATGTTTGGGCGAGATGTAAAGGTGCGTTTTCGTCCGTCCTATTTTCCTTTCACAGAGCCCAGTGCCGAAATGGATATCAGCTGTTTTATTTGCGGTGGCGAAGGTTGCCGCATTTGTAAACACAGTGGCTGGGTAGAAATTCTCGGCTGCGGAATGGTGCATCCAAATGTGTTGGAAAACTGCGGTATCGATTCAAACAAATACACCGGTTTTGCTTTTGGAATGGGCGTGGAACGTCCGGCGTTGCTACTCTACGACGTCAACGATATCCGGTTGTTCAGCGAAAACGACATTCGGTTTTTAGAGCAGTTTAAGGGCGCCGTATAAACTGCAGCTTAAAAAATATTTTTCACGCGAAAGCTGTACTCCAAAAGGTTGCCCTCTCTCAACACGATCATTTTTACGGAACTTCCGCTGTTTTGAATAGCGGCTTTGTATGCTGAAAGATTCTGTGTAAAATTCTTATTCACCGCCAGCACAATGTCGCCTTCTTTTAGCCCTGCTTTTTCTGCAGGTGAGTTTTCAGAAACATCGCCAACAATAATTTTTCCATCTATAAGGTACAATGACATTCCGCTGTACGCATAATCAAACGGACTGAAGTACGCGGCATTAGGAGTGATATAAAATTCTCTTTTTTCGTAATTGATTATTGCATTAAACCGTCGCAGAAGATCGTTGCCAATAATGCCGCTTAGATAGGGGTAAGATGTAATGTTGTAAGTGTCGTCAAAGATTTCGACGGGCACATTTCTGAACCGGTATGGTCCGATTTTAACCTCTTTCATAACGGTGACGTACAGGTCAATTTTGCCGCCCAATCCTTCCGCCTCCTTCGGATAAAGCTTTCGCTTCTTCAGCAAAAAAGAGCTGTCGCGGACAAAGTCGGTGGAAAGCATTACGTTGAGACCGGCTCCAATGTCGATTAAAAAACGTGATTCAATAGGTCGTTGATCTCTGATGCGGGCTTGGTGAATAGGCAGTGTACCTATTACCGGGCGAAGCATATAGCCGCCTTTCGGATAGTGGATAACTCCCTTCGTCCAAAACTCTATTTGCGCACTATCATAGTTCAGTTTTACAATGTACCTGCTGAAAACGGAATAGCCGATAATGCCGTCTATTTTTTCACCGTATACCGCAGAGAGAATGTCGTAGTTATTGATGTGAAAATCAAGGCTATCGATTGTTAACCCATGCAGATGAAGCTTTCGATTATATAAAAAACTTACTTTTTTAATCCCGGCGATGCCGCGGATTGTTCTATCGGAAGGTGTGCCCGTAAGCCCGAAGTAAATAGCAGTAGTTGAATCAAGTGAAATGCCTCCACTGCCGGTGTCGAGAACAAAGTTCAATGTGTCTTTAAACGAATCGAACCTTGCCTGCAGCAAAATGATGCCTCCGCTAAGCTGAAGAAAACCAAATTTGGTAACAAACCGAGACGCTTCTACAAACTCCTCCTGTGCAGATGCTGAAAAAATTTGGCACGCAAACGCTATGGACAACAGAAGTTTTTTCATGTGTGCTTAACGCTAAGACATTAAAAATAGCAGAAATGCTTCTTCGCAAACAGCAAATTATTTCAGCGCATGAAAAGCGGCTTAAATGGTTTTTCGGTTGCCCACTACCGTGTCTATGATGCTGATCGCCATTTGCAGGCGAGCATCTGTGCCGGAAATTTCTGCCCAGCGGGTACCTGAATTGATCATAATATCCTTATACATTTTGAACAGCTTATCCCGAAATTGTTTGTCGGGATATTCGCGCAATTCATCCTGCTTCCACGGCAGGTCGGTGTTGCAGAGAAGGTATAAATCGTACTGCCTTGTGGCTATTTGTTTTAAAATCCATGAATGGCAATTTTCAAACGCCACTTCGCACCACACTTTCATCACATACATGTCCGTATCAATGAAATAAAGACCATTGCGTGCTTCTTTCATGAGAACATCTTCCAGTTCCAACTGACCTTTTGCTATTGTCAGCAAGTCATCAAACGAATAATCCTTGCCGTTTTGCAATAAATACTCCCTTGCGAACTCGGGGCACCACACCGTTTGATAATGGTCGGCAAGCTGCTGCGACAGCGTACTCTTTCCGGTGGATTCCGGTCCTATGACAACGACTGTTTTCATTGATTGCGCAAGGTAAGTGTAGCGGCACTCGCATGGGGCTGTTCTCTCCGCCTCCATTCCACCAACCCCCAAACAGCCATTACAAGCAGCACGACATAGTAAACACTTGTAAACACTAATCCCTTTACAAAATACAGCGGTATGGATGCAATGTTAGTGGCAATCCACCACCACCAGCTTTCTGTTTTTTTCTTAGCCATTAACCACATGCCGGTGTATGCCGTTGCCGATGCAAAAG
>JAEZJD010000156.1 GCA_023436425.1 Bacteroidota bacterium
ACTTTTTATAGCGCTCTTTTCTTTCTGTTTTCGGTAGATTGCCGCGGGAATCTTCATCCATTCTTGCTTTTGCAAATTCTTCAACCCGCTTCTGCAAAGTTTCGTTCTGCAGGGGTTTTGGATAATCTCTTTTTTTGCCCGCGCCAACCATGTCTCTAAGCTCTTGTTGAGCTCTGATTTGAACACGAATTGCGTCGTGTGCAACTCCCAGAGCCTGGATGACATCGTCCTCGCTGCACTCCTTCGCTTCGCCTTCCACCATCATAATATTCTTTTCTGTGGCGGCAACGATGAAGTCCATATCGGAATTTTCCATCTCTGAACGTGAAGGATTTATCTTGAACTCGCCGTTAATCCTGCTCACGCGTACCTCCGAAATAATCTCCTGAATAGGCACGGTAGATACTGCTAGCGCAGCAGATGCAGCAAGGCACGCCATCGCATCCGGCATCACTTCTGCCTCGGAGGAAATAAGCGTGACAATTACCTGCACTTCGCAGAAATAATCTTCAGGAAAAAGAGGTCTTAGCGCACGATCGATTAGTCTGGAAATAAGAATTTCCTGGTCGCTGAGCCTTCCTTCTCTTTTGAAGAATGAACCGGGTATACGCCCAGCAGAGGCAAACTTTTCCATGTAGTCTACGCTAAGCGGAAAAAAGTCTTGTCCTGGTTTTGGTTCTTCAGTAGCGACAACTGTTGCCAGTAAAATGCTGTTGCCCATGCGAACAGTTACGGCGCCATCTGCCTGACGTGCAAGGCTGCCCGTTTCAATGGTGATTTCACGACCGTCACCAATATCGAAGGTTTTCGAAAATTTTTGTGATAACATACAACTTGAAGTTTGAAGTTTGGTGCTGAGTTTTTGAACCGGGCGACCCAAACTGGATGGATAATGTTGAACCCAAAAACTTTTTACATAAAGCAAAAAGCCCTTCCTGCTGGAAGGGTGAGAAAGTTTGCTGCTGTTTATTTTCTCAGTCCGAGTTTCTCGATCAATTCGCGGTAACCCTGCAGGTTGTGTTTCTGCAAGTAGCTAAGCAAGCGACGGCGCTTACCTACAAGCTGCATTAATCCGCGGTGAGTAGAAAAATCTTTTTTGTTTTGCTGCAGATGGTTAGAAATCTGAGAGATTCTTTCTGTCAACAGAGCAATTTGTCCCTCAATAGAACCTGTGTTCGTTTCGGCACCGCCGTATTGGCTAAAAAGGCCGGCTTTTTTTTCTTTAGTTAATGGCATCACTGAAAATTTTGAGGCGTCCCATTTAGACGCTAATGTTATTTTCTTTTAATTGGCGGCAAAGGTAGTGTAAATACGCCTAAAAACAACCTGTAAATGCTGCTTTAGCAATGAGTTAGCAATTTGCTAAAAGCGCAAATATCCCATTTTTGCAGCATGCAAACAGAAGAAGCCTTTTCCCAGAGTACAAAAACGATTTTGAAACTGCAATTACCGACTGATCCCCGGTGGGTTAATCTGGCTGAAAAGTCTTTGGAGGAGGTATTGACGGATCATGCCTACTGCGAACAGAAAGCTGCAACTTCCTGCATTTCCATTATTCAACGATACAGCGACAAGGAAAAGATAGTAAATGAACTTTCTCCCATAGTGACGGAAGAATGGGGGCACTTCAGGCTCGTGCTGGCCGAAATGCAAAAGCGTAAACTAAAGCTGGGAAGGCAGCGCAAAGATGAATATGTAAATGCCCTAATAGACTTTCAGAAAAAAGGCGGTTCAGAGTTAGATCGCATGCTCGACCAGCTGCTCATGATGGCGATGATAGAAGCAAGAAGTTGCGAACGTATTAAGCGCTTAAGCGAAGGCTTGAATGATGAATATTTAAGAAATTTCTACCGGCGATTCATGGAGAGTGAAGCAGGACATTACACGTTGTTTATTGAGCTCGCGGAAACATATGTCAACAAAGAAAAAGTGCAACAACGCTGGAAAGAATGGCTCGTACATGAAGCGGAGATAATGAAGCAACTCGAGGTACGTGGAGATAGAATCCATTAAATCCCACTGGAAAAATACTCCAACTCTTTGGTGAAATTCAGAAAAGGATGTTTCTGCTGAAGTTCAGTTGTTTTTTTTAAAAACGAATTGAGGAACTGTTTGTGCTGCCCGGACGTGGAGTTAAATGGCTTGTGTTGAAATGCCAAATTAATAGCGTGAATTTCTGACGTCAATTTTTGTGTGTCATCGTTCATGCAAGCTTGCACAAACCTTTTCCAGACATACTCTGTTGCAAAATAATTCGGGTGCACCAGGTCTTCTGCATAAAACCTGTAATCTCGCAGATCGTCGAGCACCAGTTCGTACGCCGGAAAGTAATAGACATGATCAAATTTGTTAGCAACAGAATGTACCGCATGAATTAACACTGCTTTGCTCCGGTTATTATCAATGGCACCTTCTCGTAAATGTCGTACAGGACTGATAGTGAAAATAACTTTCGTGTTTGGGTTAAATTCAACTACATCTTTAAGCATTGTTGTTAGCAAAGATTCAACGGCAGTATGAGCTAACAATTCACGCTCGAACCAATCGGACGGTGCTTTGTGATTGTTGGCAGCAACTGAATTCTCCTTCCAATTAGCGGCATTTCTTGTGACTTTGTAAACCCATGCGGAACCCAATGTCACCAACAGAAAATCTGTTTGTTTCAAAAAATCATTAGCAGCAGCAATGGCGTGATTGATTTTATTGATGGAATCGTCTGCAGTCAAACCTGAAAACCTGCTGTGGTGTTGCCAGCTATGCCACCCCTCGTTGTAATAAAAAAGTTCTTCTTTCTGATACTCTTTCTTGCAGATGTAGTCGTGTATTGCGCCGGCCACACTTACCGGATTAAATAAAATGCCATGGGGATTTTCGTGTATTTGAAATTTATACTTCTTCAGCTTTCCGCCGATGTTTTCAGTAAAACACGATCCGATTAATAACAGTTTATGCTGATGATTGATGGGAAATGAAATCTTAGGAATATCAAACTCGTATCGAAATTTCATTTGTATTTACACAAAAATTTTAGAAGCCATTATAAGACTCGCTTGTAAGGCTGCGAGATCAAGTTGAGGCAGCAGCTGCCGATCCTGCAAATATGAAACTATAAGTTCTGTTTTCATGTTACCCACCAAATCATCTTGCGCCATGGGACAGCCGCCGATTCCCTTCAAAGCGCCATCTATTCGGGCACAACCTGCATCTACGGTGGCTTGCAACTTCGTTTTCCAGTTATCAGCAGTTGAATGAAGGTGAACACCGAAATTGATGGTTGGGAATTGCGGTATCAATGTATTTAGTGCAAAAGAAATCTGATGAGGTGTAGCGATGCCAACGGTATCCGCCAACGAAATTGTTTTAATACCCCTGCGCACCATTTCTTCTGCCCATTGCAATAAAAGGTCGCTACTGTACTCGTCACCATAAGGATTTCCAAAAGCCATGCTGAGATAAATCACCATCTCTTTGTTACCCTTTTTGCACACCGTCTGAATTTCTTCCACTCTTGTAATACTTTCTTCCATGGTGCTGTTGGTGTTGCGTACTTGAAAGGTGGGTGAAATAGAAAAAGGAAAACCTATGTAAGTTATTTCATCGTAAACCACTGCATCTTCCGCTCCCCGCGTATTAGCAACTATTGCCAGGAGTTTAGATTTTGAATTTTGTACATTCAATTTCCGGACAACGTCTTTTGTATCCGACATCTGCGGGATAGCTTTTGCAGATACAAAACTTCCAAAATCAATTGTGTGGAATCCAACATCAAGCAACGAGTTGATGTACGCAATCTTTTTTTCTGTAGAAATGAAATTTTTCCAACCCTGCATGGCATCGCGGGGACACTCCACAAGCTGTACTTGCGATAGTGGCCATAAAGAGGTTTCAATCATGGAATCCGCGTTGTTTCATTGTTTCATACAAAATCATTCCTGCAGCTACTGAAACATTCAGTGACTCGAACTCGGTAATCATGGGAATTTTAAATTGTTCATCGCATATTTTCATCAGGGCCGGATAAATACCTTTCTCTTCGCTCCCCAACACAATTGCAGACGGCTCACGCAAATTCAAATCAAAAACATTCCGCTCTGCTGTCATCTCACTGGCAAAAACTTTTACTCCATTAGCGTGCAGCTCATCGACTGCTTTCATCAGGCTAACCACTCTGCACACCGCTATCTTTTCTAGTGCCCCGGCAGAGGTAAGAATAGCATCTTCGTTTAATGCACCAACTCCTTTGTCGGGAATGATGATCGCGTGTACGCCGGTACAATATGCTGTTCTGGCAATAGCTCCAATGTTTCGTATATCGGTAATACCATCCAAAATTAAAAAGAGGGGTACACGTCCATTTTCCACCACAAAGGAGATGATCGCCTGCAAATCATAATACTGAATTTTAGAAATGACAGCAATACAGCCGTCATGTGGTGATACATTAAAGCTATTTAGTTTGGCTTCAGGAACTCTATTGATCGGTATCTTATATTTATGTGCAACTGCAACGATTTCGTTTAACTGGTTTTCCACAATATTTTGTTGCAGATAAATCTTTTCGATCGCTTGGCCGGATTCAACCGCTTCTTTTATCGCCGTTCTGCCGACGATGAGCGAACTCTTTTTAGGACGACTCCTCGGACGAAAATTCTTCACACTTTATTGTTTGATGCGCAGGTCAAAAGTAAAAGGTTCTACGGCCAAAATTTTTATTCGTTCGAAACCTGCAGCAGCTGGATTTAATATAAAATTCATTTCCTTAGGAACAATGGTGGAAGGAACAACGAAACAAACAAGTTCTTTTCTGGAAAGTAGAGCACTTCCAAACTGCTTAGTTGACGAAGGTGAGGGAACGTTATTCCAATCGGGCGGCAACTCCTTTAAAGGAACAAAATGGCAAACACTATCAGGA
>JAEZJD010000206.1 GCA_023436425.1 Bacteroidota bacterium
ATTCATACTAATCTGCGGGTTTTCATCAACGTTCACTTTACCGATATTGACCTTACCATCGTACTCTTTTGCCAGCTCCTCGATAACCGGCCCGATTGCACGGCATGGTCCACACCACTCTGCCCAAAAGTCAACAACTGTCAATTTATCGTTGGTTAATACTTCAGTTTGAAAATTTGCGTCTGTGAATGATTTTGCCATAGCGTATAATTTAAAAATTTATCGTGTTTATGAGTCTGCAAATTTAACTCCAACTCAATCAATCTGAAGTTCTGTCAGCCGCATCGGAGTTTTCAAGAGTTTCAAAGGACTTTTTTGAGCTACGTCAACTCACTGCTACCTGAACTTCTATTTCAGGTTTGTTCTCCAAAAATGAAATCAGTTCATGATTCAATTCGATACCGCTGCTTATCGACACGAAGTTGGCTTTTAACCGGTTTTTCGGTTCGGCAATGGTAAACTTTAATGCAGAAGCGCCGGGGAATTGTTGCATGTTTTTTTCCAAGAATTCAATCGTTTCGTTCTGCAAATTGCGTGGATCTATTTCGAGACAAAGCTGTTTTGTAAACTGTCGCTTTACGTTTTCAGCAAGTGTGACATTACTTACCCTGAACTCAAATTCTGACCCATTATAGCGCTGCTTAAAACAGCCGGTGATCATTACTGCATTGCCTTGCTGAAGAAAGTTGTTGTATTTAACAAAGTCATCCCCAAAAAGCACAAGCTCTGTTTTGCTGCTGTAGTCTTCCACTTTATACGAACCAAACTTGTTTCCCTTTTTGGAAATTCGTTCTACCGACTCGGAAACAAGACACAACAACTTATACGTCCTGCCCGAACTAATCGAAAGCTGCGACTCTTTTATCTCCTTAAAATCTTCTACTGACGTGATTCCGTAGTGCCTGAACTCGAATTTGTAATGATCGAGTGGGTGCCCGCTCAGGTAAATACCGGTGACTTCTTTTTCCTTCTCCAGCTTTTCTGTCAATGACCATTGCGGACAGTTTGCAATTACCGGTGGCTTAATGTCCAGAACTGCCGGTAAGTCGCCAAACAAAGTATTTGTTGTGTTGACATTTTGCGACTGCACAATGTTTCCAAAGCGGATCATTTTTTCCAGCCCTGTTTGAGTTTCGTTTTGCGGAACGCAGAAATACTGCGCCCGATGCAGTTGAGGAAAAGCATCGAAAGCGCCTGCATGGACCAAGCTTTCCAACGTTCGTTTGTTTACTGCCCGCTGATTTATTCTCTTGATGAAATCAAATGGATCCTTGTAGCGACCGTGCTGTTTTCTTTCAATAATAATGTTTTCAATTGCAGACTCACCAACTCCTTTCAGTCCCCCCAAGCCAAAACGAATTTCACCGGCTTCGTTCACCGCAAAACCTTTTTGTGATTCGTTAATGTCGGGCCCAAGCACTTTCAATCCCATACGTTTACATTCCTCCATGAAGAATGTCAGCTTGTCGATATCTTTCGAGTGATTCAATACAGCGGACATGTACTCCGCGGGATAATGAGCTTTTAAGTATGCTGTTTGATACGCAACATACGCGTAACAGGTGGAGTGCGACTTATTGAACGCATACTGTGCGAATGCTTCCCAGTCAGTCCATATCTTCTCAAGCTTCTCTTTCGGATGATCCTTCGCTGTGGCTCCTTCAATGAATTTACCCTTCATTTTGTCGAGCGTCTTCCGGTCTTTCTTACCCATCGCTTTGCGCAACACATCTGCATCACCTTTGCTGAAGCCTGCAAGCTTTTGCGCCAGCAACATCACCTGCTCCTGATATACTGTAATGCCGTAGGTTTCCTGCAGGTACTCTTCCATTTCCGGAACATCGTAAGTCACTTGTTCGCGACCATGCTTGCGATCAACATACTGCGGTATGTAAGCCATTGGTCCTGGACGGTACAATGCATTCATTGCGATTAAGTCAGCGAATTGGTCGGGCTTCAGCTCTTTTAAATATTTCTGCATTCCCTGACTTTCAAACTGGAACGTTGCAATGGTGTCGCCCCGTTGGTACAACTCGTAAGTCTTTTGATCGTCAAGTGGAATCAGATCTATTTCTATGTCAATGTCGTGTCGTTCTTTAATGATCTGCAGTGCATCTTTAATGATGGACAACGTTTTTAAACCAAGGAAGTCCATCTTAATGACACCTGAATCTTCGATGACGCTACCTTCAATTTGTGTGATGCATAACTCCGTTTCTTTTGAGGTGAAAACCGGAATTAATTCTGTCAGATCTTTGGGTGCAATGATTACGCCTGCTGCATGAATGCCGGTGTTCCGTACAGAACCTTCCAAACGTTCTGCCACGTGTAATACATCGGATTCCAACCCTTTACTGTTATATATTTCACGGAGTTTCTTCGCGTTCTCGATGGCCTCGCCGCCATATTCCTCTTCAAGCGATTTTTCTCCATCTTTTGTAGTAAGCGGTGCATGAAGTATGCGGTGCAATTTGGTTCCGGGTCGTTCAGGAACAAGTTTGGCAAGAGCATTGGATTGCGGAAGCGGCAAATCCATCACACGGGCTACGTCTTTGATGCTCATCTTCGCCGCCATGGTGCCGTAGGTAACAATTTGAGCAACCTGGTTTTTGCCGTATTTCTCAACTACGTAATCAATTACTTTTTGCCTGCCTTCATCGTCGAAATCGGTGTCGATATCAGGCATTGATTTGCGGTCGGGATTCAAAAATCGTTCGAACAGCAAATTGTATTTGATGGGATCAATGTTCGTGATTCCAATGCAATACGCCACAACACTTCCCGCAGCAGAGCCGCGACCGGGTCCTACAAAAACTCCGAGTTTTCTACCGGCTTTTATGAAATCCGAAACGATAAGGAAGTAGCCTGCAAATCCCATCGTTTTTATGGTGTACAATTCGAAGTCAATTCTTTCTCTGATGTCTTCACTTATTTCCGCATAACGCTCTTTTGCACCTTCGTATGTGATGTGTTTCAGATATTCCCACTGATTCAGATTTGAATCGTCATGTAATTGAAATTCTTTAGGGATAGGGAACGCCGGCAATAGAATGTCGCGCTTCAGATTAAGCAGATCTACTTTGCTGACAATTTCATTTGTATTGTCAATTGCCTCCGGCAAATCGCTGAATGTTGCAGCCATTTCCGCAGTCTTCTTAAAGTAAAATTGATCGTTCGGAAATGCAAAACGTTTGCCCTTCGCGTTCACATCATCATCGGTAAATTCCCTCAACGCTTCAGTGGTTACCTTTTCGCCGGTGTTGATGCACAGCAAAATATCATGAGCATTAAAGTCTTCTTTGTCTGTATAATGCGAGTCGTTTGATGCAATAATTTTCACGCCGTACTTGCGTGCAAATTTTACCAGCACTTCATTCACCTTATCCTGCTCCGCCATTCCGTGCCGCTGAAACTCCACGTAGTAATCTTCGCCAAAAAGGTCCAGCCACCATTTGAATTCTTTTTCTGCATCGTCTTCGCTCTTCCGCAAAATTGCCTGCGGAACCATTGCACCTAAACAACACGTGGTGGCAATCAATCCCTCATGGTATTTTTCAATTAATTCCTTATCAATTCGCGGGTACTTGCTGTAGAGCCCTTCCATATAGCCGAGCGATGTCAGCTTCATTAAATTCCGATAACCAATTTCGTTTTTCGCAAGAAGGATCTGATGATAGCGGGGGTCTTTCTCTTCCTTCGTGAAAGTTTTTCTGTGCCGGTCAACGGTTACATAAAATTCACAGCCGACAATTGGTTTTACTTTCGGTTTTCCGTTCTCGTCGAGAGTTTTGTAAGCCTGCGACACAAATTCAAACACGCCAAACATATTTCCGTGATCGCTAATAGCGAGTGCCGGCATGCCGTCTTCTACAGCTTTTTTATAAAGGGATTGAATGGATGCAGCTCCATCTAAAAGAGAGTATTGCGTGTGAACGTGCAGATGCGAGAATTTCATGTCTATTGGCTTTGAGAACCGGAAAGTCGGACGACGAAGGTTTGGATTTTTACCGAAAAAAATCAGTGGTTTTTATTCCCAGTTTGGGGAAAAGTTCCCTACTTTCGCCACAACCCAGTCATCTTTAAAAAACCACCATGGCTAAAACAACTTGCTTCCTTGCCACTATATCGCTTTTGTTTTTAGCGGTTTCTGCTGTTGCCCAATCGAGACAAAGTAGTCCCAATAATTTAAATAAGGATTTAAAGTTTTTAGAAGATATTTCTATTGACGCAGCTTCCTCAACTTTGATTGAGCCAGTGTTGAAAACAACATTGAAAACCGATGCCACTTACGCTGCAAAAAAGGAAATAGGGGACGCCTCGCCAATGAAGGTTGAGAAAGCCACTGCACTACAATTTAAATATGCATTGCTGCTGGATGTAGAGGTGGAGATGGTGAAGAACATGAATCTTTTTAAAATGATCGATGATTGGTATGGCGTACGCTACGTGTTTGGCGGAACCGGAAAGTCGGGCATCGATTGTTCCGCACTGATGCAGGTCTTTTTTACGGCCCTATATGGTGCCTCGCTGCCAAGAACAGCTAAGCAACAATTTGATTTCAGCCGACGCATTTCGCGTACGGAACTCCGTGAGGGTGATCTTGTTTTTTTCAACACGCGAGGTGGTATTTCTCACGTTGGCATGTATCTCTCCAACAACAAATTTGTACATGCATCTACAACCGGTGTTGTCATCAGCAGCTTGTATGATGAGTATTATGCTAACAGATTTGTTGGTGTTGGCAGGGTAGATGTGCCTGTCGCCTCTAACTTCTGATTTTTTCTAAACGATTTTTGATTGCCTGCACAACGGGTTTTATATCTGGCGATAGTCGCAAATAAATTGCTGTCGAAAGATAGAGCAGCATGAATGTCGCTGTTCTAAGTACGAGAGAGATCAAACCTGTAGCGTTCCGAAAAATAAAGTATACAACTACAAAACAGGCGAGGCAATGCAGGATTACGTAAATGGTTGAAAGACTGAATGGCTGCAGGTTAAACTTCTTTTTCAAGAATGCTATTCTGATCGTATTGTAGATAATGTAAGCTGCAAGATTAGACCATGCTGCGCCGAGAATTCCAAATTCCTTCACCAGCCAAACATTCAACGGAATAATAATCAGCAGCAAGATCAAGCCACTAAAAAAATCAAATCGCCAGTAAACAGATGTGCCGATAATTTGACCATTGACTCCGGTTCCCATATCTACAACATTTTTCATTCCCAACAAGAATACAACCCACTTGCCTGCTGCAAATTCAGGCTTCAGCTTTAAGGTTCTTATGGCATCATCGTAGTTGAGAAATATCAATGCAAAGAGGAAAACGGAAATTAAAAGAAGGTTGAGGCTGGAGCGTTTGTAAACGTGGTCCAATGTCCTATAGTCTTTGTCTTTCCAAGCCCTGGAAAGAACCGGTATCGATGCCGAAATTAAACTGCGCTGCGGCACCTGAATGACACTTGCCAGATAAGAACTGAAGTCAAATATTGCTCCCGAAGCCAGACCGCGAAAGCTTGCAATGGCTAAAAAATCCACGCTCTGCGCTGCCACGCCTACAATTGTTCCGCCATAGATGTAAGCCATTAAAGCCAGCATTTTCTTCTTGAACTTTTTGGTTACACGGCTCACTTGCGTAACGATGTGAAATTCGTTCAAACGAATAATGTAAATGAGCAGTGTAAAAAAGCTGATAGCATAAAGAAGAGAAAACAATCTGATGAAAAGATGAAAGTTTTTTCCTGTGACAATGAATACAACGATCAGAATAGTTGTTGACACGCGAAAGCCGGCTTCGCGTAAAAAATTTGGAATGATGTTTTTACCAATGCTCCATGCGTACGCTTCAAGAATAGAAAAGAACAAAAGAAAAAACATGAAAGGAAAAACCCAATAATAATACGTGACGATTAAGGGCGAGCGGGCAATGAATTTACGTACCACCAACGGTTCGAAAATCACACCACCGGCCAACGTAATTAGAAAACCGATGAAAGCACCTACGAGACAAAGGGTTAGTAAATCATTCTTGTGTTTGTCGAGATTGTCTTTGTAATACGGATAAAATTTATAGATAACAGACGTGAGTCCAAAGCCGGCGAAGCCGAAAAAAAACTGTCCCAGAACGATGAAAGCTCTCGTCAGTCCATATTGCTCACTGGTAAAAACTCCCTGCTTGGTGAACAGATAAGTATTTAAAGCGCCGAAAGCAAAGCCGATGTATATTAAAAAAGAAGAAATAATGGCTTGCCTGCGTATCGACATTGTGGATCTTCCTTGTAGTGCCTTAAGATGATTGAGCAGAAACGCAGCGAAAACAAATGCCTACTAAAGTCATAGCGAGTCTGCTATCTTTCTGCAATCTATTTATCACGATTTACGGTGATGTAATAGTTCTTATCAACTTCCACATTGCTGAAGTTGGCTCCTTCAATCTTCACTTTTTGTTCTGCTGTGGTGGGATTGATCCACTGACCGTTTGATAATTTCACAGGCATGTTGAAGCCATCAACAACATTCGTCCATTTAAATTTGATTTTATCATCATCAGCTTTCAACTGCAGCACGGGAATTTTTGTTGTTCGCAAATATTGATCAAACACTTTGCTGAAGTCTTTGCCGCTTTGTTGACTGATGTAATCTTCGATCTGTTTACTCGTCACCGTTTGGTGGTAAAAAGTGCTGTTCAGCCCACGCAAAATTTGTCGGAATTTGTCGTCGTTATTTATTATCTGCCTGATAGTGTGCAACATGTTAGCAGATTTCGGATACATGTCTCCGCTGCCCTCTCGGTTTACGCCATAAATGCCGATAATAGGAATGTCGTTTCTTATGTTTTTTCTGATGCCCTGCACATATTCATTGCCTGCCTGCTTGCCGTAATAATAGTCAGTAAAAAGTGTTTCCGAATAATTTGTGAAACCTTCGTGCACCCACATGTCAGCAATGTCTTTGCTGGTGATGTTATTGCCAAACCATTCATGTCCGCTTTCATGCACAATAATGAAGTCCCACTTATTGCCCCATCCTGTTCCCGACAGGTCTCGTCCTAAATATCCGTTCATAAACTGGTTGCCATAGGCCACGGCACTTTGATGTTCCATGCCAAGATGAGGTGCCTGAACGAGCTTGTATCCGTCTTCGTAAAAAGGATATGGTCCAAACCAATATTCAAAAGCACGCAGCATTGGCTTCACTTGTTCAAACTGTTTTCTTGCTTTTTCTTCGTCCTGTTGCAGCACCCAATATTGCAGGTCAAGTTTTCCTTTTTCTCCCATCAAGGTGTCGTTCCAGCTCACATATTTTCCGATGTATGGAATGATGTTGTAGTTGTTGATTGGGTCTTTCACCTGCCACGTGTACGACGTCATTCCGTTTTCTGCAGCTTTGTTTATCAATCTTCCATTGCCTACGCCCACCAGATCATTCGATACTCGCATGGTCAAAGTTGCGCCGTTGTCCGGCTCATCGCCCTGATAATCTTTACAGGGATACCAAACAGATGCGCCAAGTCCCTGGCATGCAACACTCATCCATGGGTTGCCTTGCTTGTCTTTTGTCCAGATCCAGCCGCCGTCCCATGGAGGTCTTGTGGCTTCTCGTGGCTTGCCATGATAGGAGAATGAAATTGTTTGCATGCTGTTCACCGGCGCCTTTGGTAAAGGCACAAACCACACGTTCCCTTCATTGTAGTATGGCTTTGCCGGATAGTTGATGTACAGTTTACTATTGTAAAAAATTGAATCGATTTTCAAAGGCTGTTGCAAATCAATTTGCATGTAGTCTGTTTGCTGGTTCGGCAGCACTTTATACGTAATGGTTGTTTTTCCGGTGATTGTTTTTGTATTGTAATCCGGTGTCACTTCCACATCATATTTCATCACATCCCACCACGCTCTGGCGGGTGTCACGGTGCCGCGAAGTGTATCCTGCCTGGTAAATTTTTCTTTTTGGTTCAGCGGTTGAGCGAAACACGAGATGTGCAACACGCAGGAACCCATGAAAACGAGTGCCAAACGCGAGAGGTGAGAGTTGAATAATTTATTGTCTGTTGATTTACAATTCAGATGGAAGCAATGACGCATAATTGAAGTTTTCAAAACAAATACTTGGCTAATTTAGCCTTTACTCAACAATATGTTTCGGCAATTGCAAATTTTAGTAATATTCTTTTGTTCAGTCATTCTGCTTGGGTGCTATGCTGGTGAGCAGGAGCAAAAAAATGTTTTTCATTACAATGCCGATACAGGAATTGCGTCTCTTGATCCTGCGTTTGCAAAAAGCCAGGCAGTAATGTGGGCAGTGCACCAATTGTACAACACGTTGGTGGAAGTAGATAGTCAGCTTAATATTATTCCCTCCCTTGCAACCCATTGGCAAGTTTCAGAAGATAAAAAGACGTACACTTTTTTCCTTCGCAACGATGTCTTTTTTCATGACGATGAGTGTTTTGCAGCGGGCAAGGGGCGTAAGATGACTGCATATGATGTAGAGTACAGCTTTAAAAGAATTGTGGACAAAACAACTGCTAGTCCCGGATCGTGGATCTTCAATAGAAAAGTTGACTCAGTGAATGGTTTCAAGGCGCTGAACGATACAATGTTTCAGTTGAAACTTACCAATCCTTATAACCCAATTCTTGGGATTCTTTCCATGCAGTATTGTTCTGTTGTACCGAAAGAAGCGGTTATGAAATATGGAGCCGATTTCCGGCGGCACGCCGTAGGTACCGGTCCGTTTGCATTTGTAGCATGGGAAGAAGGGCAGGCTTTATTGATGAAGAAATTTGCGAACTATTTTGAAACGGACGGAGCCGGTAACCGGTTGCCGTACCTCGATGGAATTAAGATTAGCTTCAACGATAGCAAAGCCACAGAGTTCTTGTTGTTTCGCCAGGGAAAGTTGGATTTCATTAATGACATTGATGCTTCTTTCAAAGATGAAGTGTTAACAAAGCGGGGAACGCTGCGCAAGGAGTGGCAGGGAAAATTGCAATTGCAAACGCATCCCTATTTGAATATCGAATATTTTGGAATTTTAGTGGACAGTACCAATCCATTGTTGCAAAATTCGCCGCTGCGGAAAAAGAAATTACGGCAGGCGATCAACTATGGATTCGATCGAAGAAAAATGGTATTGTACCTGAGAAATTCTCTTGGTATACCCGCCGAAGCCGGCTTCGTTCCTGCGGGTCTGCCGTCGTTTGATTCTTCCAAGGTTCACGGCTATCACTACGATCCGGTGCTCGCAAGAAAGCTGTTAGTGGAATCGGGCTACACGTCGGCAATGCAGCCTGTTAAACTGCTCACGATCCCGATCTATTCCGATATCGCCAGCTACATTGCACGCCAGTTGGAGGAAATTGGATTTAAAGTTCAGGTAGATGTAGTTCAAAAATCCCTCTTGCTGGACATGACATCTAATTCAAAGGCTTTGTTCTTCCGCGGCAGTTGGATAGCGGATTATCCCGATGCTGAGAACTATTTGTCGGTTTTTTATTCGCAGAATCCTGCGCCGCCAAATTATACACGATACAACAATCCGGAGTTTGATGCAGCTTTTGAAACAGCTATAGCTGAAACGAATGATTCCGTTCGTTACAATATGTACAGGAAAGCCGACCAGATCATGATTGAAGATGCGCCTGTCGTGCCGCTTTGGTACGACATGGTTGTGCACCTCATTCAGCCGTGGATAAAAGGGTTACAGGCAAATGCTTTAAATCTGCTTGAACTTAGGAAGGTTAAAAAGCTGCAGTAGATTAGGCGCCATTGTGGCGATTTCCGGAGTCGGAATTGTTCTGCGCATCTATATTTTGAGGCTGATAAGGTTGCCTCACCTGCTCGTAGTTCATACCTTCAAAACCTTCGTATTGCCTTGAATTGTCGGAACTTTCATCCGACATATTGTTAGCCTGCGTAGGCTCACCATTATTCCTATTTCTGCTATTCTCTGACATGATTTACATCACTTTGGACCACCGTTGTAATTAAAAAACTATACCAATTTCACAGTGGAAACAGTAAAGCTGAATAAATCATCTCAACAAAAATGCTAAGACTCTTCAGGGTAAAAAATTCCACAGCATTCACGTTTGTCTATGCCTGTCTAAGTCCCCGTTTATAATGGCTTATTGATTAGCAATTCATCCGGGTGCGTGCATTTGGTAATCTGCCAATCGCAATAACAAAATTTTGTACCACGGTCATTTGTTGCTATTTCGAGGGAAACGATAATCAATCAATCTAAAGAAAGCCTTATGAAACTCTTGTCAAAACCTTCACTTAACAGATATCTTTCTGCTTCACGCTTCACCTTTACC
>JAEZJD010000235.1 GCA_023436425.1 Bacteroidota bacterium
AAGATGAATTTCATCTAAACCGAGATAACGCAAGCGATTAATGACCGGCTCTGATGTACCGCCGGAAATAATGTAGACCTTGTAATTATTTTTCAAGGCCATTTGCAATGCAAGTCCATCTTTCACATTCATTTTTCTTGCCTGCACTCCGTTCTCCAGCAAAAGAACGGAGCCATCGGTGAGCACACCGTCTACATCGAAAACAAAGGTTGTCACCTGCTGAAATTGTTCAAGAACATTCATGCGTGTTGCAAAAGTATCGTTTAGTGAGAGATGATGGCTATTGTAACGCGTCGCCGGGAAAGCTCCGTCCTGTAACAACTTCGTAGGTGAAAATTCCTTCTTTCACTGCCGGGTCTTCATCTAAAATTTGTTTTGCCTTTTCTTTTGAAACATTGAAAATATATAGCCCCTTTATTTCACTTTCTTCTGTAATCGGGCTTACTATGGATAACAAGCCATCACTGCGCAGTTGAAAGTTTCTCCTTGCATGTTCCCAAATTGTTTGCTGAACATTCGGAATGTTTGCATTAGGTCCTTCCCTCAAAAAAGCAATAGTGTACTCTTTGCTCTTTGCAAGCATCTGATGCATTAGTTCATCTGTGATCGTTGCCATCATTAGAATTTTGGTTGGTAATATATATGCTGTCGGTTAATGTTTGGTAAACGTTTTTCAATTGTGGATACTCCGCTAACAGCAGAAGATGTTTTTGGATCGTGTCGGCATCGCGGCGTATAGCAGGTCCTGTTTGCAAATAACGTGCTGAAGAGCCACCTAATCTTTGAGCAGTTTCATTAATCAGTGGAAGAAACATTTGAAAATCGAGGTTTTCTTCTGCACAATATTGTTCAGCCAACGCATAAATATGGTTCACAAAGTTGTTAACAAAAACGGCAGCCAGATGAATTTTCCTGCGTTGTTCATCATTTGCAACAAAGACATCGTTCGAAAGAGTTTTTGCTAATCCTCCTAATACTTCTAAGGTAGCATTATTGTTTGCGTCGATCACAATGGGTATGTCCGGAATGCTCCGTGCACTTTTTTGCAAGCTTTGCAAAGGATAAAAAACACCAAATCGTGTTGCTGCCTGTTTTAAAACATTCTTAGAAACGGAAGCTGCCGTATGAACCAGTATCTTTTCACCAACTGAAATGTTCGTGACAATTTCTTTTAATGCGTGATCGGATACAGCAATGATATACAATTCAGCCGGCAAAAGGTCATCTCCTAAAAGTGCCGGGGCAGCATTAAGTTCCTCAGCCAGGCGAGTCACTTTTACAATATCCCTGCCGACAATTTGCACTACCGTGTGATGAGCAATTTGCAGCTTGCGTCCAAGTACAGTTGCTGTGTTGCCGGTGCCTATGATCGAAATGTCCATATATCTTTACCGGATGCGTTTTGCAAAAAGATTGTTGCTGAAATATGTAAAAGTAAAATTTAAACTTCTGTCACTGATTTCCGATAGAATTGCCGCTAAGGCAGCTTTCAATCTGTTCGTAACGCCGCAGGTTCGGAATAAAAAACAACCACCTCACGTTTTTGAATGCGCTGAAAAATTGAAGACTGTTTTCAATGATACTTCTATCGTCGGTTACAGATGGAATCATCCACAAACGAAGAAAGTTTTGATTCTGCATGGATTTGAATCAAGCGCCGTAAACTTCGGCAGCTTTGTCGAGCCACTCGTTGCAAAAAATTATGAGGTGCTTGCTTTTGACGCACCCGCTCACGGCCGAAGTGGGGGAAAACAGATTCATGCAATTATTTACAAGCAGTTTATACAATTTATTGTTGAGCAATTTGGTCCTGTACACAACTTCATAACACATTCGTTTGGCGGACTTGCTCTTAGCCTGGTTCTCGAGGAAACACCACACGATGAAACTTGGCGTGTTGTTTTCATAGCGCCGGCAACAGAATCTACAACGGCTATGGACCGCTTTTTTCAATTGGTGGACTTAAATGAAGATATAAGAAAAGAGTTCGACAAGTTGATCACTGCGGCGAATAATAAGCCTCCTGAATGGTACTCCGTTGCACGGGCAGCAGAAAACATCAAGGCACAGGTTTTGTTCTTGCAGGATAAAAACGATGAACTGACACCTTTTGCAGATGTGGAACCAATCATAGAAAAAAATTATCCAAATTTCAACTTTGTAATTTCTGAAAGGTTAGGGCATCAAAGGATTTACCGCGACAGCGGAAGCATTGAAAAGGTGATGAAATTTTTTTGATAAATGCACCAGCAACTTTCATATTTAGCCCTTGGCGATTCTTACACCATCGGTGAAGCCGTTCCGCTTCATCAAAGCTTTCCCTATCAAACGGTACAGATGCTTAGGAAAAAGGGTGAACAGTTTGCTGCTCCCGAAATAGTTGCAAAGACTGGTTGGACCACAGATGAATTGATAAAGGCTATGAAAAAATTCAGGTTTCAGCCTCAGTACAACTTCGTGTCTGTTCTTATTGGTGTTAATAACCAATATCGGGGCAGAGGAGAAGTTGAATTCAAAATCGCGTTTGAAGAAATTCTGGAAATTGCAAATACGCTAAGTAGTAAAAAAAACAATCGTGTTTTTGTTCTTTCCATCCCAGATTATAGCATTACTCCGTTCGCTGCAAAAATGAACACCAAACAAGTTTCCAAAGAAATCAGCGTGTTCAATTCAGTTATCCGGGCTGTTTCTGTTCAATATAAGGTGCAATATGTAGATATCTGTGAAGAATTTAAGAAAGCAAAAACAGACCCTTCATTGCTGGCAGAGGACAATTTGCACCCTTCTGCAAAGGAGTATGCAGCGTGGGCAAAAAAGCTTGCAACGCAGTTCAGTAAGCAGCTGAAATAGAGGCTGCAAAATCTAGTTGTTCAGAATAATTTCTACAGTTGCCTTATACTTGCACCTCGCAAACAACGGAATTGAACAATTATGGCTAAGAACCTTTTAATAGTGGAGTCGCCTGCAAAAGCAAAAACAATCGAGAAGATTTTGGGAAGCGATTTTGAAGTAAAAAGTTGCTACGGCCACATCCGTGATCTTGAAAAAGATGATATGGGAATTGATGTAAAAAACAACTATCAACCCAGATATAAAGTACCGGATGAAAAACAAAAAGTAGTAAAAGAACTGAAGCAACTCGCCAAAAAAAGTGACGAAGTATGGCTGGCAACGGATGAGGATCGTGAAGGGGAAGCCATCAGCTGGCATCTATGCGAAGTGCTTGGACTGGATCCCAAAAACACGAAAAGAATCGTTTTTCACGAGATAACAAAACCGGCTATTCAGCAGGCGGTGAAGCAACCCCGTACTGTTGATATGAATCTTGTAAACGCACAGCAAGCAAGAAGGGTTTTGGATAGAATAGTTGGCTTCGAACTCAGCCCGGTGCTGTGGCGCAAGATCAGCATGAGAAATAATTTAAGTGCCGGTCGTGTGCAAAGTGTAGCTGTAAGATTGATTGCGGAACGAGAAAGAGAAATCAATGCTTTCAAGCCGCAAAGCAGTTTCAAAATCGAAGCACACTTTTCTGAACATGATGCTTCCGGAAAGGATGTTTCATTCAAAGCAGAAGGCACCAAATTTTCCAAAGCAGATGATGCACAAAAATTTTTGAACGAGTGCATCGGTGCAACTTACACGGTGAAAGACATTCAGGTGAAACCGGCAAAGCGTTCCCCTGCCGCACCTTTCACAACGTCGACACTACAACAGGAAGCAAGCAGAAAGCTGGGTTACGGTGTGAGCCGAACAATGTTGCTGGCGCAAAAGCTATATGAGAACGGTCACATCACATACATGCGGACCGATAGCGTAAACCTTAGCGAAACCGCTATCCAGGATATTCAAAAAACTATTAGCAGCTCTTTCGGAGAAAAATATCATCAGCCGCGTCGTTTTAAAAATAAAAGTCAGAGTGCGCAAGAAGCACACGAAGCCATTCGTCCAACGTACATGGCCAAAACAACAGTTGGAGATGCTGACACACGCAGGCTTTACGAATTGATTTGGAAACGAACAATGGCCTCGCAAATGGCAGATGCAGAACTAGAAAAAACAATCGCAAAAATCAACGTATCTACAAATAATGCAGAACTCACCGCAGAAGGTGAAGTGCTGAAGTTCGACGGCTTTTTAAAAGTGTATCGTGAAGACGTAGACGACGACGAACAGGACGGCAACGAAACGGCGGAAGGCATGTTGCCTCCACTGCGTGTAGGACAAACTTTGACATTCAAACGAATGAATGCAATCGAGCGGTTTACACGTGCTGCCCCGCGACATACCGAAGCATCTTTGGTGAAAAAGATGGAAGAACTTGGCATCGGCAGACCATCAACCTATGCTCCAACGATTTCTACAATCCTGAAACGCGGCTATGTTGAAAAACGGGATAAAGAAGGTACGCAACGCGATTACAGAGTGTTTGTTTTAGCCAATGATAAAGTCGTTTCAAAAATTGAGACAGAAAATACTGGTGCCGAAAAAGCAAAGCTGTTTCCAACCGATTTGGGATTGGTTGTAACAGATTTCTTAAAGCAGTATTTCGATGATATAATGGATTACGGATTCACTGCACGGATCGAAGAAGAGTTTGATGATGTGGCCAATGGAAAAATGCAATGGAGCAGTATGATTGACGACTTCTACAACCCATTCAAAAAAGATGTAGAAAAAACCATTGAAACTGCAGAAAGAGCCAAAGGCGAAAAAGAACTCGGAAACGATCCCACGACAGGCAAACCCGTAATTGCAAGAATGGGTCGCTATGGACCGATGGTGCAGATCGGCAAAACTGACGATGAAGAAAAACCCAGGTTTGCCAGGCTAAAGCAAAATCAAAGCATCGAAACCATCACGCTGGATGAAGCATTGAATCTTTTCAAATTACCCTTATCTCTTGGGGAGCACAATGGCGAAGAAGTTTCTGTCAACGTAGGGAGATATGGTCCTTACATTAAATATGGCGAAGATTTCATCTCTCTTCCAAAAGGCAAAGATCCGATGGACGTCGACATGGAAACTGCCATTCAATTAATCAGTCAAAAAAAGGAAGCCGATGCGCCGATAGGCTACTATGAGGATCTGCCTGTAACAAAGGGAAAAGGAAGGTTCGGTCCTTTTTTAAAATGGAATAACATTTATGCGCCTGTGCCGAAAGCTTACAACTTTGATGCACTTACACAAAAGGACATTGACGAATTGATTGAAAAAAAAGTAGCCAAAGAAGCAAACCGCTACATTCAACAATGGCAGGCCGAAAAAATTTCAATTGAAAATGGACGCTGGGGCCCTTTTATACGTTTTAATAAGAAAATGTTGAAACTGGGTAGGAAAGAAACCGGAGAAAAATATTCGGCTGAAGATTTGTCGAGTATTTCCTTAGATGAAGTAAAGAAAATGATTGAAGAGCAGGTGCCGGGCGCCTTTGCGAAGAAGACAAAAGCTGCACCGAAAAAAGCTGCCAAGCCACCAACTAAATCAGGAAAAAAGAAAAAGTAAAGAGGTAATAACGCCGGTCGCCAATGGAAGAAACTAATGAAATATCAGCCCTGTTCAAACTAATAGACGATCCGGATGAAGAAATTTTTGGAGCAGTCTCCGACAAAATAATTCACCTGGGAAAACCCATCATTCCTAACCTCGAACACCTGTGGGAGACCACTCCTGACGAGCACATTCAGGAACGGATTGAATTAATCATCCACCGGCTTCATTTTCGCGATCTTACAGAAGATTTCAGGCAGTGGGCACTTGCCGGTCACCACGATTTGCTGGTTGGCGCTTTGCTGGTGGCCAAATTTCAGTTTCCGGATCTCACCACAAGTCCCGTGCTGCTGGAAGTGGAAAAAATCAGGCGAAACATTTGGCTTGAATTAAATAACTACCTCACGCCGTTGGAGCAGGTGCGCATTGTAACCGGAATTTTATACAGCTATTATAATCTGAAAGGAACAGAAATTGCTTATACAGACATCAACGAGTTTTTAATAAACAAAGTAATCGAAAGCAAGAGGGGTAATCAGCTAAGCAATGGAATTTTGTACCTCATCTTGTGCGAATTGCTCGACATTCCGGTGAAAGCAATCAGCATCCCAAAACAATTTGTTCTGGCATATTTCAAGTCCGGATACAGCACAGAATCATCTGAAGATTACATTTCAAAAGTTGAATTTTATATTGATCCTTCGAGCGGGATGGTTTTTACACATAAAGATGTTGAAACATATTTCAAAAGAATTTCAGTGCAACCGGTCCACTCCTACTTCAAACCATTATCAAACAAAAAGGTAATTCAGCACTTGCTTGAAGAAGTTTCTAAATGTTTTGATAATGAAAAGGACAGCTACAAAAAAGAGGAGTTGCTGTCTCTTGCAACGTTGCTTGATTAACATCACTGCAAACGATTTCTCATCGCTTGCAAGTCGCTTTTGTTACATTAGCAGCATGGATGTAATTAGCTGGAACGATTTCGAAAAGATTGACATGCGGGTAGGAACCATTGTGGAAGCAAAAGAATTTGCAAAAGCAAAAAAGCCAGCGTACCAGTTGATAGTTGATTTTGGAGAACTTGGTTTAAAAACATCATCAGCACAAATAACCCACTTCTACTCGCCGGACTCACTCGTGGGTCAACAGGTGATTGCAGTAGTAAACTTTCCCGGCAAAAAAATCGCAGATTTCGTAAGCGAGTGCCTCGTGATGGGCATTTATGACGAACATAAAAATGTAGTTTTATTACAGCCGCAACAACAAGTGTCTAACGGATTAAAAATCGGATGAACCTTTTCACCACATACTACAATTCACCAGTTGGTTTGCTGAAATTGCAGTGTTCCGACGAGTTCATAACAATGGTTACGTTTTCTGATGCGGATGGAGAAGCTGCAAGTGATCAACAAAAGCTTTTAAAAACTTGTGCAGAACAGCTGGACCAGTACTTCGCCGGAACACTAAAGTCATTCGATCTGCCGCTAAACCAAGAGGGAACTCAGTTTCAGGTGAAGGTTTGGGAGTTGCTTGGTAAAATTCCTTTTGGAAAAACAATTAGCTATAACGACTTCGCGAAAAAATATGGCGATGTGAAGGCAATCCGTGCTATTGCGTCAGCGAATGGAAAAAATAACATCTGCATCATTGTTCCATGTCACCGGGTGATTGGCAGCAATGGCTCACTTGTTGGCTATTCCGGTGGATTGTGGCGGAAGAAATGGTTGTTAAGTCACGAAGCGAAATATTTCGCCGGTGTGCAGCAGCTGGATTTTGAATCTGCATTTAAAATGGAAAACGAAAAATAGAGTTCTCGCAGAAGTTTCATTGTCAATCCTTACAAGTTCTTAATCTCTCCGATCAAATCCTGCAGTACTTTTTTTGCGTCACCAAACAGCATCGAGGTCTTTGGCTGAAAGAAAAGATCATTCTCAATTCCTGCATAACCGGGTTTCATGCTGCGCTTATTAACGATTACGGTTTTGGCTTCACCAACATCAAGAATGGGCATTCCATAAATCGGTGAAGACGGATCTGTTTTCGCAGCAGGATTGACAACGTCGTTAGCACCCAGTACAAGGACAACATCGGTAGATGCAAACTCCTCGTTTGCCTGTTCCATTTCCAGCAACTTTTCATAACTCACGTCTGCTTCAGCAAGCAAAACATTCATGTGTCCGGGCATTCTACCCGCCACCGGATGAATGGCATAGTTTACCTCGACACCACGCTCCTGCAACAGTTTTTCCAAATCGTGACAAGCATGTTGCGCCTGCGCTACCGCCAAACCATATCCAGGCACTATCATCACTTTGTTGGCGTAATTCATCACCACTGCCGTATCGCTCAATGAAATTTCTTTATAGGCTCCTTGTTCCTTTGCGGCACCACCGGCACCGGCACTACTTCCGCCACCGAATGAGCCAATCAACACATTGCCTAACGAACGATTCATCGCTTTACACATCAAAATCGTCAGCAGCGTACCCGCAGCACCTACGAGAATACCGCCGGTCAGCATCGCCTTGTTGTTGTATAAAAACCCTCCGCAGGCAGCTGCCACGCCGGTGAAAGAATTCAGCAACGAAATCACAACCGGCATATCTGCGCCGCCGATCGGCATTACGAATAGAATACCGTACACAAACGCGAAAAATCCCGTCAGGAACAATGGAATTATCGACGTCTTTACATCAACATTGTAAGTAACAACAGCGCAAATTATTACCAGCGCCAGAACGATCATATTTACAATGTGCTGACCTTTGAATGAATAATCTTTCACTCGGCCACTTAATTTTCCCCAGGCAACGATGCTTCCTGTATAAGAAACAGTTCCGATAATGGCCCCTGCAATGATGGTAAGGTACTGACCAACGGATGCTACATCTGAGAAGCTTGTTGATTCAAGAAGTCGGTGCCCGCGGTAGATGTGATAAAACTCCACCGCCGATATCATTGCGGCACATGCGCCTCCCATTCCGTTGAATAAGCTCACCATCTCGGGCATTGCCGTCATTTTAACCTTCTTCGCCGCCAGGGTTCCTACAATTCCGCCAATGATGATGCCTCCAAAAATCCACGCATAATTATGCAGTTTGTTTCCTGCTTCATCGCGATACAAAAAGATGGTAGCAAAAATTGCAATCGTCATTCCTGCCGCCGCCAAAAGGTTTCCGTTCCTCGCAGATGCAGGATGTGAAAGCATTTTCAAACCAATAATGAACGTTATGGATGCTAACAAATAACTAAGTGTGAGTATGTCTATACCGATGTCCATAGTTTTTCAAAGGTCTATTTCTGAATCAAGAGTTTTGTTTTTTCTTTTTGCCCTTAAACATTTCGAGCATTCTGTCGGTAACCACAAATCCGCCCACAACATTCAACGTTCCCAACACCACTGCAAGAAAACCGAGGATTAAAGCGAGGTAGTTATCAGATTCGGCTTTGCCCATAACAATGATGGCGCCGATGATAACCACACCGTGAATTGCGTTAGCGCCGCTCATGAGGGGCGTGTGTAAAACGCTTGGAACGTGACCGATCACTTCTATACCAACGAAAATCATCAGTATGACTATGTAAATCATCTGCTGATTTGCTGAAATCCAATGAAGAATATTTTCCATGATTAACTGTTAGCTAGTTGTTTAACTCTGTCGTGCACAACTTCACCATTGTGTGTAATGCAACTGCCCTTTACAAGATCATCATCCCAGTTCAGGTTCAACTGTCCTTCTTTTGTTGTAATCAGCTGTAAAAAGTTTAGGATGTTTTTTCCGTACAACTTACTTGCATCAGAAGGCATTGTCGCTGGCAAGTTGCTGTTGCCCACAATCGTCACACCATTGTGAACCACCGTTTCGTTATTTTTTGTGAAGGGAGTATTACCTCCGGTTGCTGCCGCAATGTCAATAATAATAGAGCCACTGCGCATTCTACCCAGCATTTCTTCTGTAATTAATATCGGAGCTTTTCTTCCGGGAATTTGAGCCGTTGTAATAACTATGTCAGCTTTAGCAATACTGTCGGATATTTTTTGCTGTTGTTTTTGTTTGTATTCTTCTGTTTGTTCCACTGCGTAACCACCGGCTTTAGATGCATCTGCTGCGCCTTCCACTTCGACGAATTTTGCACCAAGGCTCATTACTTCTTCCTTTACAGCAGGACGAGTGTCGAACACTTCCACCACTGCACCTAACCTGCGTGCTGTAGCTATTGCCTGCAAACCTGCAACGCCTGCACCGAGAATCAAAAGCTTTGCGGGAGCAATGCTTCCTGCAGCGGTCATAAACATCGGGAAATAGCGCGGGTACAAGTTAGCGGCAAGTACAACGGCTTTGTATCCTGAAATATTTGCCTGCGAACTAAGTACGTCCATCGATTGTGCACGTGTAGTACGGGGCAACATGTCAAGACTAAAAACGGTCAACCCATTTTCCTGCCATTGCTGTACAGAAGCCTGATTGAACAAAGGTTGGTAAACACCTATCATGACTGACTTGTTGCCGACGGTGGCCGACTCGGGCTGGTGGATTGACAATATTATGTCAGCTGAGTTGGTAATTTCTTGTGCGGATGTAACTTTTGCCCCGGCTTTTTCATAGTCAGCGTCTGCTGCAGAAGATTTTGCTCCGGCAGCATTCTCCACCAAAACGGAAATTCCTTTTTTTGTTAATTGCGCAACCGCCTCAGGCAAAAGTGAAACTCTTGTTTCGCTTCCTGACTCTTTAAGAACACCTACGATCATGTAATGCTAATAGCGAATTTTAAAATGTTGTTTGACCTTGAATTCTCTTCTGAAAAAAACGAATCCAAGAAAAAAAACATCAATGGTGTATTGAACGGAAGGATGACTTTTTATCTCCTCCCAGGCTCTCTCCATTTCAGCGCTCCAGTGTATGTCGTCGAACACAAAAATGCTGTCGTGGTGAGCTTTTTCAAATAAGGTGCGAAAATAGTTTATGGTAGGGGAATAAAGATGATTTCCGTCACAATAAAACAGATCAACAAATGATTTTTGGGAGACAATTTTCGGCAAAACGTCATCAAAATTTCCGGTGACGGCGGTAATGTTTTGCAATCCCAGTTTATGAAAATTCTGCTGAGCAAGATCAGCTATTGCCGGACTACCTTCTATCGTAGTAACATCAGCACGCTGGTTTGCCGATGCAAGATAAGCGGTCGTAATTCCGAGCGACGTACCTAATTCCAAAATGGTTTGTGGCTGATAATGGCTGCACAATCTGTACAAAAACTGTCCGTATTTTTTTGGCTTAACAGCTGTCGCCGTTATCTTACTGATCTTTTTTTTGTGTGCATTTTCTTTTCTTGAACCTGCACCTAAATCTTTTACTTCGATAACAGTATCATCTTTCCGCAATTCTTTTCTAAGAAACTCTATCGCTGACGGTGGCTTATAATTCTTGCGGTTATTTAACACGTTTTGAATAAAATCAAACACAAAAGGCGAATGCATGCCGTGCCCATTGCCGTTGGAAGCTGTTAGATAGTAGTGAAGATATTTTGCTGCTAATTCCGGAGACGAATACACGCATCAAATGTAAGTGGAGAATGAAATAGCTATCAACGTATACCTTAAACTTCAAACGCTAAACTCTTCTCTCCCACACCTCGTAAGTATGTGCATACTTATTTTTTTCGTCTGCTGCGCAAAATCTGCTTTGAGCAAGATGCCATTCGTTTTTTGGAATTTCAGGAAAGAAAACATCGCCATCAAACTTGTGGTGAATTCTTGTGAGATAGATTCTATTTGCCTGCGGAAAAGAAGTTCGGAAAATTTCGGCGCCGCCAATTACAAATATTTCTTTCACGCCATATTCTTCGGCTTTTGTGAACGCATATTGTATGGAATGAACAACATCAACGGAACTTTCATGCCAATCAAGGCTTCTCGTAATTACAATACTCTTTCGGCCGGGGAGAGCTTTTCCAATCGACTCAAAAGTTTTTCTTCCCATTAGAATGGGCATGCCCCAGGTTAGATTCTTGAAATATTTCAGATCATTTGGCAAATGCCAGGGAAGTTTATTGTTTTTTCCGATGACATTGTTTTCGTCTGCAGCAACCAAGAGGGATAAAATCATACCGCAACAGGAGCTTTAATCGGCGGATGAAATTGGTAGTTTTCGAGCGTAAAATCTTCGAATTTGAAATCAAAAATATTTTTGACGTCCGGGTTCAGTTTCATCGTTGGCAAAGGATACGGCTTTCGCGTTAATTGCAATTGTACTTGCTCCATGTGATTATTATAAATATGCACATCGCCAAACGTATGCACGAAATCTCCAACCGCTAAATCGCACACCTGCGCCACCATCATTGTGAGCAGTGCATAAGATGCAATGTTAAATGGCACACCAAGGAACACGTCGGCACTTCTTTGATAAAGCTGACAACTAAGTTTTCCTTCGGCAACATAAAATTGAAAAAATGCATGACACGGCATCAACGCCATCTGTGAAAGCTCGCCAACATTCCATGCGCTTACAATTAAGCGCCGGCTATCTGGATTTGATTTTATCTGTTTAATGACATCTGTAATCTGGTCAATCACTTGGCCATTAGCTCCTTCCCAACTACGCCATTGTTTCCCGTACACCGGTCCGAGCTCGCCGTTTTCGTCAGCCCATTCGTTCCAAATACTTACGCCATTGTCTTTTAAATAACCAATGTTTGTTTCTCCTTTCAAAAACCAAAGAAGCTCGTGAATGATGCTTTTCAAGTGGATTTTTTTCGTTGTAACCAAGGGAAATCCATCTTGAAGATTGAACCGCATCTGATAGCCAAAAGTGCTGATGGTGCCCGTGCCAGTGCGATCGGTTTTGTGCACTCCATTATCAAGAATATATTGAAGCAGAGACAGGTATTGATGCATAATTAGAACGAATTTATGAGACCTGAGGATCCGTGGTGAAAAATAGATAATGGTGCATTTACCACCAAAACTCGAACTCAGGAGTTATTGACATTGGTGGGAAAATTCCGGCAGAATATATTGATAGCTGAGTAGTGTTAAAAACTCCAGTAGCGGGGTGTTATCGATAAACTCATTCCTTTTGGAGTAAGTATATTTGTACTCTGAACATTAAGAGAACCATACACAATTTATCAGGCATTTTCCTGATACTAGTCTTTACGTTAGGTGCCACGCCGGAAAGTATTTTCCACTCGCTACTAACGCACCATACTGATGTTCCATCATGTACTGACAACGAAAACACCGCTCATTTTCACGAACAAAAACCAAATTGCCATTTTAATGACTTGGTTGTTTCCATACCTTTCGATGCTCATTTGAATCAAGTCTCAATCGGTCCTAAAGCTTATCACACCGCAAAGGAGTGTGCATATCACCAATTTTATACTGAATCTGCTCCTGCAGGAAAAAGTAACAGAGCCCCGCCTTCACTCGTATTTGCCTGATTGTTTGCTATTGCTGCCTCTTTTAAAATCAGAAACTGTTACTGATGAAAAAATTAATTGTGTGTTGCTTATGCTGCTGCTATGCTATAATTGGCTTTGCTCAGGCGAAACCGCCGATTCAGCTTAGCGGCAAAATCACCGATGCGAAGACGGGAGAGCCACTCGCAGGCGCTTCAATTGTACTAACGGAACTTAGAATGGGAACTACGTCCGACAGCTCCGGTTCATATTTATTTTCCAATTTACCAACCGGTCACAATACTATCGAGATCACGTTTTTGGGATACAAAACTTTAGTTGAGCATCTTGATCTAACTGCTTCTCTGGTACGAAACTTTACTATGGTTTCTACTATTCTGGTGAACGAAGGAATTACCATTACTGCTGTGGGAAGTGCAAGCAGCATGCGCAAAACGCCTATTGCCATTTCGAGAATTAATAAATCAGAATTACTTGCTACGCCTTCCACGAATGTTATAGATGCGATAAGCAGGCAGCCCGGCGTCAGTCAGTTGTCGACAGGACCTGCTATTTCCAAACCCGTGATCAGAGGACTTGGCTATAACCGTTTGGTGGTGATAAACGACGGTGTGCGACAGGAAGGTCAACAATGGGGCGATGAGCACGGAATTGAAATTGACGAAAATAATATCAGTCGAATTGAGATAGTGAAAGGACCGGCTTCCCTGATTTATGGTAGCGACGCGATTGCCGGTGTCATCAATATTATCAGTGCGACACCTGCTCCTAACAATACAATCAGAGCGAATGTGCTTTCCAGTTACATGACCAACAACCAACAGCGTTCCTTGTTTGGAAGCATTGCCGGAACAAAAAACGGCTTTAATTGGAGCACCTGGGGCGATACTAAAGCAGCAGCAGACTACAAAAACAAATATGATGGAAGAGTATTCAATTCAAAATTTAAGGAGCAGAACTACGGCGGGAGCTTAGGCTTGAATCAGAGATGGGGATATTCTCGCCTGATCGTTAGCAATTTTAATCAAAAGCTCGGCGTGATAGAAGGATCCCGGAACGCTGCAGGAAATTTCATTAAAGAATTGCCCGGAGGCATTGTCACGAGTGCAACGAACAATGATTTCCTCAGCACTGAACCTCACATACCATATCAGCAGATTCAACATTTGAAATTTATTTCAGACAACAGCATCAGACTTGGAAAAAGCAGGTTAGCACTCACTTTTGGCTGGCAACGTAACCAGCGCCTGGAGTTCGGAAACGCCGATGCACCAGAGGAAAAAAGTTTGCATTTTGACTTGCACACTTTCAATTACAACGCTATTCTGCATCTGGAAAATGAACATCATTGGTCGACTTCAATAGGAGTGAACGGCATGGCGCAGCAAAATAGAAACCGCGGTGTTGAAGTTTTGATTCCAGAATACAACATGTTTGACGTTGGAGCTTTTGTATACACGCAAAAAACCATTTCAAAGTCGACAATCAGTGGCGGCATTCGCTTCGACAACCGGAGGCTGAATTCGCATGAGCTTAAAGAAAATGGAGGCTACAAGTTCAGCCAATTTTTCAGGAACTATGCAAATGCTTCGGGCAGTTTTGGTGTTAGTTATTCAGCAACGGAACACCTTCTTCTCAAGGCAAACATTGCTCATGGTTTTCGTGCTCCCAGCATTCCCGAACTGGCTTCAAACGGAGCACACGAAGGGACGAACCGTTACGAGTACGGAAATCCAAACCTCAAATCTGAAACCTCCTGGCAAGGCGATTTGGGAATTGAATGGAGTTCAGAACATGTATTGCTGAATGCTTCCGCGTTCTACAACCGTTTGACGAATTTTATTTTTTACTCAAAACTTCCCAACAAAAACGGGGGCGATTCGTTGGTAACCGTTGGCAATGATTTTATCCCTGCATTTCAATTTGGGCAGCATTCTGCAAATTTTGCGGGAGCGGAAATGTTAATCGACATACATCCGCATCCGCTTGATTGGTTTCATTGGCAAAACACTCTTTCATACGTGCGGGGAACCTTTGCCGAAGCAATTGAAGGATCACGCAATGTTCCTTTTGTGCCTGCTACGCGCTGGACGAGCGAAGTGCGTGCAGAACTTTTAACGAAGGCGAATACTTTGAGAAATCTGACGATTAGTTTTCAGGGAGAATATACCTTACCAAAGAACAAGTTCTTCACTGCCTTTGGAACGGAAACACCCACCCCTGGATACCTGCTCTTGAATTCATCACTGAGCGCTGACCTCCGGCGCAAAGGAAGAACGCTGCTTAGTATTTACCTGATTGGCAACAATCTTTCCGATGTTGCATACCAAAGTCATTTGAGCAGATTAAAATATACCGATATAAATGCAGCAACAGGGAGGCAAGGCGTATTTAACATGGGAAGGAATTTTGTTTTCAAATTGAATGTGCCATTGTCGTTTACAACGAGGTAAGCATTTCAGTGGTTTAGCAGTATCGAGTGATGTCGCGGAAAATTCTTTCTTTTACCGTCTGCTATGATTGAAAAATTGGCGCAGCTGCTTCGTCGGATTTCGTTCAAACAAATACTTTTTCTTGCGCTGATTTTGCGCATTCTCGCAGTCATTTTTGCGAAAGGGTTTGTGTTTCACGATGATCACTTTGGGCTGGTGGAACTTGCTTTTTACTGGAGAAACGGCTCACCAGTTTCTTCGTTTCCCGATGTGTACAACGGCGTTTACATTTTCAGCTTATTATATCCCGGCTTTTTATACCTGATTTTCGATGTGTGCAATGCAGTAGGTATCAATAGTCCGGAAGGAATGATGTTCGTTGTTCGACTGTTGCATGCGCTACTATCGCTGCTTACAGTATACTATGGTTATCTACTCACCATGCGAATGACGTCCAACATTACCATTGCTAAAACCGTGGCTCTTATTCTGGCTGCTTTTTGGTTCTTTCCTTTCATGTCGGTCCACACGTTGCGTGAATTTTTGTGTGTTCCTTTTCTTTTTGGAGGTGCATACTATCTTTCAAATGCAAAGCCAACCGCCGGGAGCGTTGCGGCAGCTGCCATCTTTTTCATCGTTGCATTTTGCATTCGGTTTCAAACTATTCTTTTTCCTTTTGGCTTCGCTTTGTGGCTGCTTTTCAAAAAAGAATATACAGGGAAAATGATTCTGTTCGGGTTGTTCTTTGTCGTTTGTTATTTTCTTTCGCAGGGTCTGTTCGATTACCTTTTTTATGGCAATCCATTCGCATCTATCGTTGAATACTTCAGATATAACTCTAACCCCGAAAACATCGGTTTATATCCACAAGGTCCATGGTATACCTACATTGGAACAGTTGCAGCAATGGTTTTAGGTATTCCGTTTTTTGTGTTGGCTTTAGGCTATGGATATAATATGAATAAATCATTGCCGCAGAAAATTTTGCTGTTTGGCTCCCTGCTATTTTTTATTTTTCATTCGTATTACAGCAATAAACAGGAACGTTTTATTCTCCCTTTTATTCCGTTTTTCCTGTTATTGGGAATTGTAGGTTTTTGCAGTTATTATGTAAAACACTGCAATGCGAACTGGGTGCGGAAGTTTACAACATTTACGGTCGCATGGTTTATCGTTTTGAATAGCATTGGACTTTTTGTCGTCACTTGCACGTTTTCAAAAAAGTCACGGGTGGAAGCAATGACGTACCTGAGGAACAAAAACGACGTCAACAATATCATCATGGAAGCCAACGGCAAACCTCCACCGCCTCCGTTATTTTATCTTGGCAAACACATCGATTTTTATCAGTTTTCGGCAGCGGACAGCCTGCAACAATTCAAAAACGAATTGGAGAAGTCAAGCGACGCGCCGGCGAATTACATCATAATGGTGGGCGACGATAACTTCGAACAAAGGCTCCAAAGAATGCAAATTCTTTTTCCTAAAATGTCGATGGAAACAGTAATAACGCCCAGCTTTGTAGATGGCATTGCGCACCGTCTGAATCCTTCACAAAACGAAAATGAGAGTTGGCGCATTTACCGAATCAAATAAATGTCATCCATTGTAGGTCTGCTCTTCTATGTGATAGTGCGGACGCTGTTTGGTTTCCAGATAAATTTTCGAAATGTACTCACCGAGAATTCCTATTGCCAACAATTGGATGCCGCCTAAAAAATAAATTGCGAGCGTAGTAGATGCCCAACCGGGCACATTCGAATGTCTGATTACGACGTATAATACCCACAGACTCAAAAACAAACTGATAATGAAAACGATGAGTCCCATCCAGGTGATTAATTTGAGCGGTACACTGCTAAACGATGTGATTCCATTCACTGCCAGCGCAAACATTTTTCTGAATGGATATTTTGTAGCACCGGCTTTTCTTTCTAACCTGTCGTAATAAACATAAGCAGTTTTGAAACCCATTTTAGGAAATATTCCCCGCAGGAATAGATTTACCTCTTTGTATTTGCGAAATTCCGTTAAGACGGTATTCGATAACAGGCGGAAATCAGCATGATTATAGACCACCTTCACTCCCATCCACTTCATTAGCCTGTAAAAAAGCAACGCGGTATTTTTTTTATATCGTGTATCTGCAGTTCGGTTTTCGCGAACGCCGTACACAACATGAGCACCATCCTTAAATTCGCGAATCATTTTGTTCACCACGCCGACATCGTCCTGAAGATCTGCATCCATGGAAATAGCGCAATCAACTTTGCCCGTGACGTAATGCATCCCGGCCAACAACGCATTTTGATGTCCACTATTTGCGGACAAGCGGATTGCTCTCACCTGCGCCGATGCATCTTTTTTAAGAATAAAAAACGTTTTATCGGTGCTGCAATCATCAATGAAAAGCATAAATGAAGCGGCATTTATTTCACTAGCAGAAATTAACTCCTGCAATTTTTCCTGAAGCACCTCGATCGTGTGCGGTAGCACAGCTTCTTCGTTGTATGCCGGTAGTAGAAATGCGACAACCGGATTGTTGCGGTCTTCAGGCATGAAGTTCAATGTGATTTATTTGCAAACATAACAGTTTGCTAAACTAATCTGAGACTGCCGCTTCTATATTTGCGGCATGAATAATACTGCTTACAAAATTGCATGGTTTTTTGTGATTGTAGTATTGCTTGTCGGCCTGTTTTTGATCCCGTTGTTTGGCTTTGATGCGCCGGAATATGCAAACATTGCTGCGCACATGTATTTTAAGAACGATTGGATCAACATCATGAATCATAATGATCAAACGGGTCAGATTTATGATTACCTCGATAAGCCGCACATGCTATTTTGGAGTGCGATGTTAGGTTTTAAACTTTTTGGCGTTCACGATTGGACGTACAGATTGTTTTCCGTTTTATTAAGTTTTGCCGGATGCTATGCAACTTTCCGTTTGGGAAAAATGCTTTACAACATAAACGTCGGTAAAGTTGCATCTCTTATTTACATTACTGCGCAGGCAATCATTCTTGCCAACCACGATGTAAAGACAGATACACTGCTCACCAATTTTGTCGTTTTGGGTGCGTGGCAACTCGTTGACTTTGTGCATCGGGAGAAATTGAGTAAAGTGATTTTAGGCGCTGCTTTTCTTGCGCTGGGTGTGGGCACCAAAGGAATGATAGCCGTACTGGTAGCAGGCTGTGTACTTTTCTTTTACCTGTTGGGGTTACGAAAATGGAAGATGTTTTACAATTGGAAGTGGATCATTGGTGTCGTTGCTTTCTTCATTGCTCTTTCAACATTTTTATATTTCTACTATCTGCAATTTGACTTACATCCGGAAAAATACGTGAATGGCGGAACGGGCAGATCAGGTATAAAATTTCTGTTGTGGAGCCAAAGCTTTGAACGGTTTGCCGGAGAGCGGAATTTTGTGATGGGGTCTGAGTTCAGTTTCTTTTTCCATTCTTTTATTTGGGCGTTTTTACCGTGGAGCATCATTGCGTACATCGCAAGTTTTAGCAGACTTGCAGAACTGTTCCGAACGAGGTTTCAATCTTTTTTCACCAGAGAACAATTAACGTTTACCGGCACATGGGCAATGTTTATTATTATGTCGTTTTCAAAATTTAAACTGCCACATTACATCAATGTTTTGTTTCCTTTTTTTGCCATTTTCACTGCAGCGTATCTGTTTCAACTGGCGAATGAAGGCAAGCAAAAAGCATTAAGGTCTCTTTTGATCGTGCAGTATGTAATCATTGCAATAGCCATCTTGTTTTTGATCGCCCTTAATTATTGGGCTTTCCCCGTAACCAACTTAGCCATAACTATTATAGGCCTGGCAGGATTGATGTTCCTGGTCTACGAAATATTTAAAAGGAAGTTTTCAACGGTAGATAAAATTTGGTATTACTCTGCACTTGCTATTTTGATCTTCAACTTTTTCATGAATGCGAATTTTTATCCGAAAATTGCGCAGTACAATGGCGGCTATGTCGCCGCAAAAGAAATGAAAGAAAAAAATATTGATGCAGCCTCTCTGTACCGTTATGATTATATGATGCGCTCCTTTGAGTGGCAGATACAAAAGTGGAGACCCATTCTTCACAAGGAAGATGTGATGCAAAAAGTGCAAAATGGAGACAGTGTGATTGTGTTCACCAACAAAAGAAAAAAGGACGAACTGCAGCAATTCTTCTCCGTTCAGCCCATTATCTCGTCACCAGAATACGCGATAAGCGGATTGAGTCTCGACTTTATTAATCCGAAGACAAGGCCACAAACACTGGACAGCGTGTTTGTACTGAAAGTTTCAAAAATGTAATTGTTAGTTACTGATTTGATCGACAGTTACAAACTTCATGTTTCTCTTTTTCACTTCTTCAGCAATCAGTTTCAGTCGGCGCAGGCTGATGTAAAAACTGTAGGATGGTGAATTGATTTCGTGCGCCGTCATTACGAGACAATCATGGTTCACCTGCGCAAGATCAATGGCTGCAATGATATCCTCGTCTGTGACTTTTGAATTTTCGTCGACATGCAAACCATACACAATTTGAGTTTTCCCTGATTGATTCACCAAACCTTTTCTCCAATCTTTTTTGCCGCAGACTCCGCGCAGCGATTTAAAAAGTGGTTTCAAAGCGCAATCCAGTTGTGTATTTTGGCTGCCATACGGATAAGCAAAGTTTTTAACGTCAAACCCATCTTGCCGCATAAGCGCCAGGTTTTTTCTTATCTCGTCATTTATCACGTGAGCCATACCGTTAGTTCGCAGCACATTAACCAGATTAGGGTGCGTGGTGGTGTGAAAACCTATCTCATGTCCGTGTGCAGCGAGCACGTGAAGTTTTTGTTTTTGTTCAGGCGATAGTTCGTGATAGCGGCAGACATAGAAAGTTGCTTTTATGTTAAGTGAGTCCAGCAGCGGGATGTAGGTGTGCCAGTTATCGATGTTGTAATCATCATAGGTTAACGCTATCTGCCCTTCATTTGAATTTCCATTAATTTCTTTTGTGCATGATATGAAAATCGTACAGGCAAGTAGTGCCCCGGCTGATAGAAGTTTTAGTGTCTTAAGACTCATGTTTAGTTTGCAGTTGTTTGTTCGCTATCGTCTGCGGTGTGGAATGCGGTCGTTACTGCATCTTTGCAGATGATAGCAAGTGTTTTGGTTCGTAAAGAATGGGAATGAAGTTAACTCAGGGTACTGTTAAAGCCTTCAAATATACCTCTGCGGTCTTTTATTCTGCATGGTTTCTCATCAATTTTTTACAGGCTGCTTTCACGCAGCTGCAGGAAGACGAAGCTTATTATTGGGTATATTCCAAATTTTTGGCGTGGGGTTATTTTGATCATCCGCCGATGATCGGCCTTTTAATAAAAGCCGGAACATTTTTGCTCGCCGGAGAGGTGGGTGTCAGGTTGTTTATGGTGGTGGCAAACACACTGACCATTCTGGTAACTGAAAAACTGATCGACAAAAAAGATAAAGTTCTTTTCTACGCAATTTGTCTTTCGGTAGCGGTGCTGCAATTAACAGGTTTTTGGGCTGTACCCGACATTCCACTTATATTTTTCACTGCATTATTTTTTCTAAGTTATCGGAATTTCATTAGACACACCACGTGGTTAAATACCTTTCTCCTGGCTATTGTTGCTGCCTGCTTATTCTATACAAAATATCACGCAGTACTTGTTGTTTTCTTCAGCTTTATTGCGTACCCACAAATTCTTCGAAACTATAAAATTTATATCGCCGTAACACTTGCATTGATCCTTTATTTTCCGCATCTGTGGTGGCAATATCAACACGACTGGATTACATTCAGATTTCAACTTTTTGAAAAAAATGCAGAACCATACAATATTGGAATTACCCTCCGATACATCATCAGCCAATTGCTTGTCGCAGGACCTATCACCGGATTTATTCTTCTTTTCAGCAGCTTTGCTTACAAACCGAAGACAACAACCGAACGAATTTTAAAATTTAATGCGGTTGGAATTCTGCTTTTTTTTCTACTGAACACAGCACGGGGTAATATAGAAGCAAATTGGACAGCACCTGCACTTATTCCGATGCTCGTACTCACACACAATTACTTGTTTGATCGTGTGCGATGGCGAAGATGGCTATTCAGGCTACTTCCTATCACTATTCTCCTCGTAATTGCTGCAAGAATAATTATGATCGCAGATTTAATTCCTGCGCCGGCAATAGTGGAAAAATTTCATTCCTGGAAAAAATGGCCGAAGGAGCTACGCAACAAAACGGAAGGGCTGCCTGTGGTGATTACGAACTCCTATCAAA
>JAEZJD010000267.1 GCA_023436425.1 Bacteroidota bacterium
GTGTTGTACTCGTCACGACAAAACGTGGTAGGGCAGGCGACTTCAGAATAGGTTATGCCTACCAGTACAACCTGCAAATGACGCCGCAAAATCTTCCGGTTATGAATCTGCGCCAATATGCACAGATGGTGAATGAATACAAAGGCATTGCTGGAGGAACTGTTCAAGCCGAGTTTTTAGATCCTTCACTTTTAGGCGAAGGCACTAACTGGCAAAATGAGCTGTTTAATAACGCAGCAATGAAGAAACACCAACTGAACTTCAGTGGCGGTAGCAACAATACGACCTACTACATGTCCGGCGAGTATCTTGACCAGGAAGGTGTTGCCTTAGGTTCAGGATTTAAACGTTATGGTGTAAGGTTGAACCTCGATAACAAACCAAGAGAATGGGCGACGATTGGTGCCAATCTTAGCTTCAACCAAACAAATGAAAACCTTACAGCAACAAACTACACTGATGCTGCCAGTCCGCTTATCGCAAACGCATTGCGTTTAACGCCACAAATTCCTGTCGTAAATCTTAATGGAACATGGGGCGGTGCAGACCCGATCAACGGTGCTAATCAATTTACCCTTGTAAATCCGATAGCACTTGCAAGACTAATTACAAATAACAGTATAAGACGTCAATTTTTAGGAGGCGTCAACCTTGGAATTACGCCATTGAAAGGATTGTCGCTGAGAACATCTTTAAACGGTAATGTTGGTAATGGATCTAACAACTACTACACGCCTACGTACAGCATAGATCAGTGGCATGAGCAAAAAATTGCTAAGCTGGAAGTAAACAATAATCAAAGCTGGTATTGGAACTGGAACCAATTGGCAGAATATACACGCCAGTTCGATAAACACAACCTAACGGTAATGGCCAGCCATGAATCTCAGGAATCAAAATACCAGGCGTTTTACCTCGAAAGACAAGGTTTTCTCACTAACGATATCCTTGATGTGAACGCAGGCGACCCGCTGACTGCAAAGAACGGCGGAGGTACATATCCATGGGCAATGGAATCTTACCTCGGCAGATTAAACTATAATTTCGATAACAGATATCTGCTAACGGCAACGTATAGACGTGACGGATCACCGTATTTCGGTCAGGATAAAAGATGGGGTTCTTTCCCCTCTGTTTCTGCTGCATGGAGAGTAAGCCGTGAGAAATTTTTCAACGTTCCTGCGATCAGTGAGTTGAAATTGCGCTATGAGTATGGCTTTACCGGCAACCAGGGAACAGGTTCTGGTATCTATGCGGACATGAGTTCGTGGGCTACATCTTGGGGCACAGGTTTTCTTCCTTCCACATTCACCAATCCTTTGTTGCAGTGGGAAGAAACCAAAACGAACAATGCCGGTTTGAACCTGGGTTTGTTCAACAATCGCGTTTCAGTAGAAGCTGATTATTATGTGAAGAAAACAAGCAACCTGATTTTATCTGCAAGTTTGCCTTGGTACATGGGTACCAGCAATGCTAACGCAGCTGTTCGTCCTCCTTTAGTGAACACGGGCGATCTGCAAACTAATGGATGGAACCTAACATTCATTACCACGAATATTAATACCAAAAATTTCCGTTGGGAATCCAATCTGAACCTTTCTCACTTCATGAGCACTGTTAATCAGCTCTATCAAAATTCTCAGTTTGTATTTAGAGAAGGGCTTTGGTTCTTACCCAACTGGACGCAAAGATCTTATCTCGGTAAACAACCCTGGTTGTTCATGGGCTACGAAACAGATGGCTTATTCCAAACTTTGGAAGACATTTCGAAAAGCCCGCGCCCGATTGATAATGCCGGCAATCCAATTCCCATCAATGCTCAAACGGGACTTTGGGTGGGAGACGTGAAGTATAAAGACATCAACGCTGATGGAAAAATAGATCAAAACGACATGACCATCATTGGTAATCCTTGGCCAAAATTGACGGGTGGGTTTACCAATACTTTTTCTTTCAAAGGTCTTGAATTGAGTATGCTCATCACCGGATCATATGGCAATGACGTGTACAACTACATAGCCGCTGATGCGAGCAATCCTAACAACATCAATCTGAGTAGGAATCTGCTTGTAAAAGCAATGGAGTATGCAAAACTCACGACCGACGGAAGTGGTAATCCAATATTATCTAACCCGGAAACAACGGTGCCGCGTATATCCACTAATCAGGTATCAAGCGATAATAACTTTTCAAAGATTTCGGACAGATTTGTTGAAGATGGTTCTTATCTCAGGTTGAAAAACGTGTCTTTGTCTTATAACCTTCCTGCAAATCTGTTGGGCTATACCAAAATCTTTAAAGGATTGAAAGCAACTATTGGTGCGCAAAACCTGTACACGTTAACCAAATACAAAGGTTACGATCCGGAAATTGGTGCTTATGTCGGCATGGGCGTAACATCAACCCAGCAGCCGATCGGTCTGGATTTCGGCCGCTACCCAAGCACGCCAATGTTTACAGGCAGCTTAAGCGTAAACTTTTAAAACTTGCTAATATGAACAATATGAAACGAATAAATTATTTTTTCGGTATTCTGCTTGCGATTGTGGCGCTTGCAAGCTGCAAAAAAAACTTTCTTGACAGACCGCCACTAAGCAGCATTACCGACGCTAACTTTTATAAAACAGATGATCAGGTTTTAGCCGCCACTGCTGCATTGTACAATGCTGTTTGGTTTAGCTACAACGATCAGGCAATGTATCAAATCGGAGATTTTCGGGGCGGTACTGCTTTCGACGCGTGGTATGATAATGCGAACTCCAAATTCAATACTACGCCAGATAATGCGCACAATATCACCTCATGGAAAGCATTCTTCACGGTGGTTGCGCAATCGAATCTTGCAATCTATAATATCAACAGGTTTGCAGGTCCGGGCGTTTCTGCCGAAGTAAAGAAAAGAGGAATTGCTGAAGCAAGATTTATGAGGGCTTTAGCTTACCGTTTTCTTGTATCGAACTGGGGCGCTGTTCCAATCATCGAAAACAATTTCGAACATCTGAATGATACTTCTATTGTAAGAAACACCGTTCCGAGCGTATGGCGGTTCATTACACGTGAAATGAAATCCATTATCGCTGATCTGCCTTCTACGGCCAGTCAGCCTGGTAGATTAACCAAATGGTCTGCCGAAGGAATGCTGGCTCGCTTCTATCTTACAAGAGCAGGAGTAGAATCAACGGGCGGTGTAAGAAATCAACAGTTCCTCGACAGCGCTAAATACTATGCTGCTGATGTTATCAACAATAGTCCTTATGCTCTATTGTCGAATTATGAAGACTTGTTCAAGTGGGATGGTAAAACAGGAGCCGGATACGACAACAACAAAGAATCGTTATTCGAGCTGCAGTGGGTTGTATCAAGTGGATGGGGTGTAGGAAACAGCATGGTTGATCAAATAGCTTACAGCAATGAAATAGCGTACGGCGGTTGGGGTAATTCCAAAGGCGCTACATGGTGGATACTAGAACAATATGAAGGCTTCACACAGCAGCCGGATGGTACAATAAAAGGACGGACGTTAGATCAGCGTTTACACGCTACTTACATGCTGCCCGGATTTTATTATCCTGAAATGACTAAGAAAAGCGATGGTAGCAAATTCATCTATCCATACGTTACCGGCGACAACAATTATGTAGCAATTAAAAAATATGTTGTTGGTGGTCCTGCTGACTTTGGCGCAACTGCTGCGCAACAGCGTTATCCAAATGATACATACATGATGCGTGTTGCGGAACTGTATTTGATTTATGCAGAAGCTGCCCTTGGAAACAACAGTTCAACTTCTGATGCAACGGCGCTCGCTTACTTCAATAAAGTTCGCACTCGTGCAGGTTTGCCTGAGTGGTCTCTTTCCCGCAACGGACCGCTTACTCTGGATGCGATCCTCTCAGAAAGGTTCAAGGAATTTGCAATGGAGGGAATGACCTGGTACGATATCGTGAGCTTGCATTATTGGAATCCTACCAAGGCGTTAAATATCCTTAATAGCCAGGACAGAGGTTTGTTTGTGGCGAGACCGAATCAAATGCCAAACCCAAGCGAATGGACATTTGAAAAAACATCATGGTTTAACCCGAGAATGATTGTGGCAAACGAAGGAAACTTCGTGATGCCTATTCCAAACGTGGAACTTAGCCAGGCACCTAACCTGCAAAGACCACCGGTAGACTATCCATAATTGTAAAACAAGAAATTGAACTTCAAATGAAATCAATACAAAAAATACTCAGCATATTTCTCTTAACTGTTGGAGTTGTCGGTGTGTTTTCTTCCTGTAAAAAGGACGACGCACCAGGCGTGCCTTCAATCAGCTACGTAAGAGTTACGAACCCTCAGTCATCAGATTCACTGCTGGTGGCTGCAGGTCAGGGCCAGTTGATTGCTATTGTCGGTGAAAATCTGCAGGACGCAACGGAGATCTGGTTCAATGATCAGCAATCATTGCTCACACCAACATACATTACAAATAAAACGATTCTCGTACGGGTGCCGACACAAATTCCTTTGGCGGTGAACAACACGATGAAAATTGTTTTCAAAAACGGTAATGTATTGAACCATAATTTTCAGGTTCAGATATCAAAGCCTATCATCACCGGCATCGTTTCTGAATTTGTAAACGATGGTGACGTTGCTACCATTTTCGGTAATTATTTCTATGCTCCCGTTACAGTAATTTTTCCGGGTGGAGTTAACGGGCAGATTATAAGTCATACTGCAACTCAGATTGATGTAACGGTTCCTGCTGGTGCACAACCGGGTCAGTTGATCGTTAAAACAAACTTCGGTGAAGGAAAGTCTGACTTTCTCTTCAGAGATCCACGTCCAAAACTGATTACCGGCGACGACCCGCCACTTGGTTGGTGGCCTACTTACCTGGTAACAAATCCTGGTCCGAACGATCCTCCAAAAATCAGTGGTAACTATTACCGTTTTAAAAAGCAGGTAAAAGATTGGAACTGGGATGCACCTGAAGTAGCAGGGGGACCTGCTAGCGCTTATTCAACGAGCAAAAACATTCCGGATGCAGCTATCCTCAAGCCAGAGGACTACTTCGTAAAGTTTGAAGTGAATACAATGAAACCCTACAACGCAAATAGAATTTCTTTCAATGTAGGATTAACGGCTGAGGACAATGACGCCTATGTTTGGGCTCCACCATTTGATACAAAAGGAAAATGGGTCACTGTTAGCATTCCGTTTGAGGACATGGTTAGAAGCTATAAGACCAAACCAGTTATTAGTCCGAGTGGCTACTGGACAAGAATTTTGATTTTCGGTCCTGGCGATTTTGATGCAGATATTTCTTTTGATAACCTGAGAGTTGTTCCAAAGAAAGCGCAATAATCAACGTAATAATCTACAACAATGATCAAAATAACTAATATGCGACTGCTTGGTTTTCTTGTCCTGATTACATCCGTTGCAATGTTTTCGTCTTGTAAGAAGGATGACACTGTTGCCAACGATGGAAAGGTAGTTCTATACAGCTTTGGTCCAACCGGAGCTAAGCCGGGAGACACTCTTCGTTTTATTGGAGTGAACCTCGATAAAGTTTCGTCGATAAATTTTACCGGCACAAATGCAACAGTAGATCAGAAAAATTTTATTCAGCAAAAATCTGATCTCATTCTGTTGATCGTTCCTCAGGGAACTGAAAAAGGATTGGTGACACTGAAAACATCTGACGGAGACCTCGTCACAAAAACACAGTTGAATCTTAAAGTTGCCGCCGTGGAAACGTCGATGACGCCACAGGCAAGGCCGGGAGAAAATGTGACAATCAACGGAAATTATCTAAACTGGGTAACGAGTGTGACATTCGAAAATGGCAAGGTTGTGACCAATTTTGTAAGCAAATCTTTGAATCAATTAGTGGTTACAGTTCCTGCTGATGCACAAACAGGTCCATTGATTATGCGCTACATGGGAACCGACTCAGCGAATGTGCAGACAAAGGATACACTGAAAGTAACACTGCCCGTTGCTACGTCGTTTGCCCCCAATCCTGTTAAGCATCAAACAGAAGTTACGATCAACGGAACTGATCTTGATTTGACAAAACAGGTGATTTTCAGTGGTGTATCCACTCCAATTACCTCCTTTGTTAGCCAGTCTGCTACGCAACTTAAAGTGATTGTTCCTTCGTCCACCACGTCAGGTAAAGTAACGTTGGTACCATTGTCAGGAGTAAAATCGGTATCTGCTGCAGACCTTAATGTTTTGCTTCCTTCCGTCACTTCAATTGCGCCTAATCCAATCAACCCCGGTGGTAATCTGACTGTAACCGGGACAAACCTAGATTTGGTAAGCAGTGTTTCTTTCATTGGAGCTTCAAGCCCGGTAACTTCATTCGTGAGCCAATCTGCAACACAAATTGTGGTGAAACTGCCAACCGGTGTGCTGAAGGGTAAAGTGACTTTGGGTGTTAAGAATTCGACGTTGACAGTGCAGTCTTCAACAGATTTGGTACTTACAGGCGGACTGCCACCTTTAGCTGATTTTACGTTCCCAATCTATACAGACGCACCTCAACAAGGATTTCAGGATTGGTCGTACACCGATATTCACGACTTCAACAATACTGAGAACGTTCGGCAAGGAACCAAAGCCATAAAAGCGGTTTATGGTGGCAACGGATATCAGGGAATCACCTTCCATAACGGTTCAAGTTTGTCCGTTGCAGGTTATACAAAACTCGAATTGTCAATCTTTGCTTCTGCTGCTGATAATGGGAAAAAACTGCAGGTTGTTACCAACGGTGCGTACGGTGGTTCTGTACCGCAAATAACATTAGTAGGCGGTGAATGGACTACTTACAGCGTGACACTGGCGAGCATGGGCAATCCAACATCCATCAGTGAAATAGTTTTGCAGGGTGCAGGGTTTTCCGGTACCGTTTACATAGATCATGTGGGACTTCGCTAGGACATATTGTAAAAGCTATTTTTCTCATAAGCAGTAATAGTTGATAACTGGTTCATATCACCTGATATTGAACCAGTTTTTTTTAAGAGCTAAATGTAATTCCGATGTTTCGATTTCTTTTTTTGTTTGTCTTCTCCTCAGTTTTCTTTTCAGCAGAGGCGCAAAGCGCTTTTGTAAAACAGAAAAACGGGCAGTTTGTTCTCGATGGTAAACCATATTACTACATCGGCACCAACTACTGGTACGGCAGTGTGCTTCCGTTGCAAAAAGACAAGGCACGCGGAATAGAAAGGCTGAGGAAAGAGCTTGACTTTTTGAAATCAAAAGGTGTTACAAACCTCCGGGTATTAGGCGGGGCAGAAGGAGTAGGATTGGTGAATGGAGTGGAAAGAGTCGGTCCGTCGCTGCAACCGGAAAAGGGAAAGTTCAACGAGGAAATTTTATATGGGTTAGATGTGCTGTTAGCAGAAATGCAGAAGCGAAACATGAAAGCTGTTGTGTTCTTCAGCAACAATTGGGAATGGAGCGGAGGCTTTTTGCAGTATCTGCAATGGAACGACCAAATCCCGGATTCAGTGTTTCGTCGCAAAATGCAGTGGGATGAATTGCGTGATTACGTCAGCAAATTTTATCAATGCGAACCGTGTAAGCAGGACTATCTAAATCATGTAAACTTTATTCTTAATCATACTAATCAGGTCACAGGTAAAAAATACAGTCAAGATCCTACAATTATGTCCTGGGAACTTGCAAACGAACCGCGACCAATGCGGCCCGCATCGAACGAGGAATACAGCAAATGGATTTCTGATGTCGCATCTTTTATAAAATCAAAAGATAAAAATCATTTGCTCACTACGGGTCATGAGGGAGAAATAGCAACCGAAAGCATTGACCTTTTTGAGAAAGTGCATGCAGATAAGAATATTGATTATCTCACCATTCACATCTGGCCCCGCAATTGGGGCTGGTACGATGAAAAGAATGTTGCAAATGAATTTCCCGGAGTAGTTGCCAGAACCAAAGACTACATAGTACGACATGCAACCGTCGCTGAAAAGCTGCGGAAACCTTTAGTGCTGGAAGAATTTGGCTTCACCCGCGACAATACGTCGTTCGATCCTTCGTCATCAACAACTTTCAGGGACAAATATTATGATGCCTTTTTCTCCGAATGGAAGAACAGTGCAGCTGCTAACGGCGTTATAGCGGGAGCAAATTTCTGGGCTTTTAATGGAATGGCACGACCAACAAAGGGTCAGATCTTTTGGAAAGCAGGCGACGATTACATGGGTGATCCGCCGATGGAAGAGCAAGGTCTCTACGGCGTATTTGATAGCGATGCATCTACATGGCAGCTCATCTCGTCTTACACCAACTGGCTGAAGCAGCAGAAGAAATAGCAAACATGAAGAACGTTGCTCTTATCATCATTATATTTTTTTTGACGCAGTGCAGCCATAGACTTGCTGTAAGCAGATCGAATAATCATGCAAATATGAAGCTGGTGGATGAACAAGCCACTGCCGAAACTAAAGCACTCTTCTACAATCTTAAAGAACTATCGAAAAATCACACGCTTTTTGGTCACCAGCACGCAACAGAGTACGGGCATGGCTGGTCGGGAGACGAAAATCGTTCCGATGTAAAGTCTGTCACCGGCTCTCATCCTGCTGTCATCGGAGTTGACGTTGCGGGGCTTAGTGAACTACCGGCAGATTTGCTGGAAAAAAACAAAATTCAACTAACAAAAACTGTTGCGGACACCTACAATCGCGGTGTGGTTGTTACTGTTGCGTGGCATTTTTACAATCCAGTTTCAAACACAGAATTTTATTGGAATGATTCTACCGCAGTTGCTGCGGTGCCTCTAATAATCCCCGGTGGAAC
>JAEZJD010000022.1 GCA_023436425.1 Bacteroidota bacterium
CGACAAAGCAATAGCGGCTTTTTGTGAAAAGTACCGCGTGTCATTTCCTTTGGCGAAAAAAACTTCGGTAGTCAAAAGCAGCAGACAACATCCGGTTTATGAATGGCTGACGAGCAAAGAGAAAAATGGATGGAATGATCAGGAGCCCACGTGGAACTTTTCAAAATATCTGATTAACGAAAATGGAATTCTTACCCACTATTTTGAACCATTTGTTTCTCCGCTTAGCAGATTGGTTTTGCAGGCAGTGACGGCTTAACAGCTATACGCAAGTGAACCAATGTCAACACTTCTTGGCTCAAATTCATAGCCGGTATATCTCTGCTGGATTTGTTCCAGCACCTCATCAATCTGCTCCGTTTCGGAAATGGTTACCAGCTTCAACCTGAACTCTTTGACATGAGGAAGTCCGCGCAGATAGTTCGTATAATGACGGCGCATTTCATTCACACCTGCTTTTACTCCTTTCCATTCAATTGAACGATGCAGATGCTGACGAATTACATCAATCCGTTGATCAATTGAAGGCGGTGGTAAATGGTCACCTGTTTTTAAAAAATGCTTGATCTCGTTGAAAATCCACGGATAACCGATGGCTGCACGCCCGATCATAATTCCGTCTACACCATATTTGTTTTTGTAGTGCAGTGCTTTTTCCGGAGAATCGATATCGCCATTTCCAAAAACCGGAATATTGAGTTTCGTATTTTCTTTCAGCTTTGCAATTTCCGTCCAATCCGCAGCACCTTTATACAGCTGACATCTTGTTCTCCCGTGGACAGCCAAAGCTTTGATGCCTACATCCTGCAGGCACTCCGCCACTTCGCTAATATTGATTGAACTGTCGTCCCAGCCCAATCTCGTTTTCACGGTAACGGGCAGTTTAGTTGAATCGACTACGGCCTTCGTTAGCCGCACCATTAGTGGAATATCTTTCAACACTGCGGCGCCAGCGCCTTTACTCACAACCTTTTTTACCGGGCAACCAAAATTTATGTCGAGCAAATCGGGATTTACAGTTTCCACAATTTTTGCACTAAGCGACATTGCCTCTTCATCGCCGCCAAAAATCTGGATGCCGACAGGACGTTCACTTTCGAAGATGTCAAGTTTCTGCCTGCTTTTTATGGCGTCGCGAATAAGCCCTTCACTGCTGATGAATTCCGTGTACATAAGATCAGCACCATTTGCCTTGCACACCGCACGAAATGGCGGATCGCTTACATCCTCCATCGGCGCAAGCAGCAGCGGAAAATCGGGAAGTGATATTTCACCTATTTTGAGCACCTCAGTTTATATTGCAGTCCCGCGTAGGGAATCAACAAATTTACAGCAAGGAAGAGAGCAGCTATGCAAACATATCTTAAAACGAAGCCGGCAGGAATTCAGCTGTTGCTGTTTATGGGAATGGCATTTGGAATTTTTCTGATACTCAGCCTGATCGGCGGAGCTGCGCTTTCGAAAATGACAGGCATCAGCATGTTGCAGCTTCAGGACGTCAGTAACTGGAATGCAAAAGACCCGAATATGATCTTCTTCATACGCGGCATGTTGCTTATTCAATTCCTCGGTTTGTTTGTTATTCCTTCGCTGCTGTTTAGTTACCTATCTGATCCCCGGCCGCTGGACTACATCGGATTGAAAAATCCTTCGCAGGGTATTTTTTGGGTGTACGGAATTTTGTGTTTGCTGGTGTCAATTCCTTTTGTTGATTACATGGGTTATCTGAACCAAAAAATATTCTTCGGTACCGCTCAGAATTGGGTAAAGGGAATGGAAGATGATGCAGCCAAGCAGATTCAATTTATGCTGAGCAAACACACTCCGACTGAATTGGTGTTGAATTTGATCTTCATTGCAGGTTTTGCCGGAATTGGAGAAGAGCTTTTTTTTCGTGGTGTGTTGCAAAGGCTATTCATTAAGTCAACGCGAAGTCCCATTTGGGGAATCATAATCACCGCTGCACTTTTTTCCGGATTTCACTTCCAATTCTTTGGCTTTATTCCGCGCTTTTTGTTGGGTGCCATTTTGGGCGCCATTTATTGGTACAGCGGAAGTCTTTGGACTGCAATCATTGCGCATTTTGTTTATGACGGATTAATGATTGTGCTCGTTTACTTCAACCCTGATTTGATTAAACACCCTGACAGTACTTTGCTCCAACAGTCGCAATTACAACTGCTCATAACAGCAGCAATTAGCTTGCTGCTTACATGGCTTTTGCTTCAACAGATGAGAAAGAAATCTTCGACAGATTACCATGCAGTGTACGCAGCCGATTCGGAAACAGCAGAAGAATTAACGGACGAAAGATGGCGTTAAACAAGCAGGTATTCAAAACCAGAACATTAACCGCGGTTGTTTTTGCTGCGGTTATGCTCGCGGGTTTGCTTTGGAACGGGTGGAGTTTTGTTATCCTTTTCAGTATTATACATTTCGGTTGCTGGGCAGAATTTATAAGATTGTTGAAGAAAATAAGACCCGGATCGCACGGCTATTTTCTTCCGTTGGGAATTTTTTACATCACAGTTCCTATTTTATGCCTCATAGCGTTGGGC
>JAEZJD010000043.1 GCA_023436425.1 Bacteroidota bacterium
GTCCCACACCCGTTCCGCTGTATTCTGTTTTTCCGTGGAGACGGGCGAACATCTGAAAAATTTTTTTCGCATACTCCGGCTCGAAACCGATACCGTTGTCCTTAACTGAAATTGCATGATAGCGCATGCCGTCCTTTTCAACTTCATCTGAAGAAATCTCAACTACAGGAGAAACATCCTTCTTGCTGTATTTTATTGCATTGCTTATAAGGTTCTGAAATAATTGTTGGATCTGCCGACGGTAGCCTTGTACGATAGGAAGTTTCCCCACATTAATGGTAGCTCTCCTTTCCTCGATATCGAGTTCAAGGTCTTCAAGTACCAGCTGCACTTTTTTATTTAGATCAACCGATTCTTTTTCATGAGGGGTTTGGGTAACATGAGAATACAACAACAGATCATCAATAAGATTACCCATCCGGTTGGTCGCATTTTCAATTCTGTTGAATGATCTTGCCTGACTTTCACTGATTTGGGTACTAAGCTGTTCTTTTAACATGTGTGTAAAAAAATGAATCTTCCTAACCGGCTCTTTTAAATCGTGAGATGCAGCATGCGCAAATTCCTCAAGGTTCGCGTTGGAACGTTTAAGCTCCTGAATGGCTAATTGCAGCTCAGATGTGCGTTCTTGCACTTTTTGTTCCAGCAGTTGCGATTGCATCTTTTGATCATGAATGTCCGTGCAGGTGCCAAACCATTTCAAGATCGTTCCTGTTTCATCTTTTAAAGGCAACGCCCTTCCCAACACCCAACGATATTCGCCATCATACCTGCGGCAGCGGTATTCGATTTCATAGGGATCGCCTGTCGCCAAGCTATGGCGCCAATGGCTCCATGCCCTATCTCTATCGTCGGGATGAAAGACGGTGTTCCAACCCTCGCCTTGTGTTTCGCCGTACGTTAAACCTGTATAGTCGTACCACTGTTTGTTATAATAATAATGATACCCGTCGGGGCGGGTTATCCAAATCATTTGCGGCATGAAGTCAGTTACAAACTGAAAATCTTTGCTGCTTTCTTCCGCTTTCATGCGAGAGAGTACCTGCTCCGTTACATCTGTCGCCACTCCAATTACACCCGATACAGTTCCGTCCACCTCACGGAAGGCTTCGTATAAAAGATTAATGTAGATAGTTTTTATTTCGCTGTTGCGCGGTAAGTTGATGGGAATACCTTGCGCTGAAAATCTGTCGCCAGTTGTGAAAACACGGGTCAACAACTCTTCGTAACCCTGGTTTTTAGCTTCAGGCAATGCTTCGAAAATTGATTTGTTCTGCAGCTCTTCTTTACTTCTGCCCCAAAGCTCGAACATGGCGTCGTTTGCAACATCCACTACAAAAGTTGGTCCCCGCAAAATAGCCATTGCTACAGGCGCTTGTAAAATAGTGTTTCGCAAATTGTTCTCACGTTGCCTTATTGATTTTTCTGCATTTTTTCGAGTAGTAATATCGGTGAAATAAACACCCACCAGGTTGTCATCAGCCCTGCCTAATTTGACTGCATAAACTTCAAACCATTTATTCAGTGCTTTGGATTCTTCCTCCAGCCGAATGGGCTCTCCCGTTCGAGCTACGCTTCCGTAATAGTCAAACCATTTAGGCTCTATATCAGGAGCAAGTTCCCGAATTGTTTTTCCGACAACATTGGTCAACCCTGACTGCCTTTCAAAAGCAGGATTTGTTTCCAGGTAACGGTAATCAACGCACCTGTCGCCTTCGAACAGTACTTCTAAAGTGCAATATCCCTGGTCTATCGAATTGAAAAGTCTGTGATACTTTTCTTCGCCTTCCTCTGCTTTTCGCCTGGCAATCACCTGTTCCGTTACGTTATCAAATATTATTAACACACCGCTCACTTCAGCGCTGTCTTTTTTAAAGTACGGCTGACATAACAGGTTGAAATAACGCTTCTCTTGTTTCTTATCTGCTGCAGTAGTTACGGGCACTTCATTACCGAAAAAAGCTTCACCTGTTGTGCGTACCTCATCAAACGCCTCGATAAGACTTTGTGCCTCATGTTGTGGCAATGTATCAAGGATAGGTTTTCCAATGATTTCCTCACCTCTTCCCAAAATTTTTACAGCTTCGTCATTTGCCAGTTCCAGAATATAATCCTTACCGGTAACCAGCGCCACCGCCATTGGTGCATGCAGGAAAATGGCAAAAGCTTTTTTAATGTCGCTGATTTCGGGCTCTGTTTGTTTACTCTTTTGCTGCTCGGTAATATCTTCTGCACTTTGTATTATATATACCACTTCCCCCTCGGAAGAAAAAACCGGACTGTTGCTGATTTTCCAGCACATTTCGTGAATATCTCCACGATGATCGATTACGCGATTCCGGTGCACCGGCAAACGATCAATGGCTTTATTGATGACAACCCGCTCGAGCGACAATCTCAAATTCGTGGTATCGGCACTGGCGTCGGAAAAAACTTCGAAGAGCGGTTTACCAAGTATTTGTTCCTTTTTGATCTGTAAGCTTTGAAGTTGCTCAGGTGTGATGGCCACCACCGTATAGTACGGCGGATTGGCTTGTAGCAACACCTGACGACCAGGCAGTGCGTCAAAAAGATGCGTGTATTGAGATTCGGCTATCTCAAAGAAAGTAGATGTTTCGTGTGGCATAAAAGGGCTATGAAGATATGAATTGCTGGTAGACGGCAACCTTGTGGCAAGAAAAAGAAGAAGAATATATTATATACTTTTCTGACTGCAGACTTGCCGATGGAGATAGAATAACCATTCTCACTACGACCGCCCACACACAGCCGCATGCTCATTCATCAACATGTATCTTTGGTTGATACAAATTAATTTTTCATGCGCATAACTGCCGCTTCGCTTTGCCTCCTGTTGTTCTGTGGCATTCAGGCACAACCATTGCCGCAATTCAGAAATCTTACCAAGACTTATACAAAGGGTACCCGTTCCATCACCGGTAAACCTGGTCCGAAGTATTGGCAAAACTCTGCAGACTATGTGTTGCATACAACTTTTTCACCGTCGACGCTACTTGTTAGCGGTACTGTCGACATTAAGTACTTCAACAATAGCCCTGATACACTGAAAGAAATATGGTTTAAGCTGTACCCGAACTTATACAAGAAAGGAGCACCGCGAGACAGGTCAATGGATTCGGCAGATGTAACCAGCGGAGTAACAATTGAAGAGTTAGCGATGAATAAAGCAGCGGTTAAAAATTACACGGTTGATGGCACGAACATGATCATTCGAAGAACATCAGTTGCACCAAATCAAACGATTGATTTCTCGATTAAATACCATTACACGCTGAACAAAAAATCGCACATCAGAACAGGCGAAGTGGAGCCGAATGCTGCGTTCGTTGCTTACTTTTTTCCACGCATCGCTGTATACGATGACATTGATGGCTGGAACAAATTTGCTTACAACGGGCAACAGGAATTTTACAATGACTTCTGCAACTTTAAAGCCTTCATTACCGTTCCCAGAAACTTTGTTGTGTGGGCGACAGGTGATTTGCAGAATTGCAATGAAGTACTTATGCCGATGTACTGTGGCAGAATTCAACAGGCGGAACAAAATGACGCGGTAACAACAATTATAGATTCTACCGACCTGAAAGAAGGAAGAATTACAGCAGCCAATGAAACGAATACGTGGCATTTTGTGGCCAACAATGTCACTGATTTTGTCTTTGCCACCAGTGATCATTACATCTGGAAATCATCCAGCGTGATGGTGGATCCTGCGACGAAAAGACGAACAAGAGTTGATGCCGTTTTCAATCCAAAGCATAAAGATTATTTTGAAGTGGTGAACGATGCAAGGAAAACAGTGGAAGCAATGAGCTACCGTTTTCCCAAATGGCCTTTCCCCTATTCTCACGAGACTGTTTTCGACGGTCTCGATCAAATGGAATATCCGATGATGGTGAATGACAATCCGGTTGAAGATCGGGCAGAGAGCATTGAACTTACAGATCATGAGATATTTCACACGATGTTTCCATTCTACATGGGCATAAACGAAACTAAATATGCGTGGATGGATGAAGGTTGGGCCACTATTGGCGAATGGCTCATTACGCCGCTGATCGATTCTACCATTGTTGATCTCTACGGGGTCGCACCATATGCAACGAGTTCAGGAACAGAAAACGATCCGCCGATCATGAGCCTGAGCACTCAACTGAATGGAAATGCTTATTTCCTGAACTCATATCCAAAGCCTGCTTTCGGCTATTTATACGTGAAAGAAATGTTGGGAGATGAGCTATTCCATAAAGCGTTGCACAATTATATCCGCAACTGGAACGGCAAGCATCCAATGCCGTACGACTTCTTCAACAGCATGAACGAAGGCGCAGGAAAAAACCTCAATTGGTTTTGGAACAAATGGTTTTTTGAAGGCGGCTATCCTGATCTTGCAATTACGTCCGTAAAAAAGAAAGGCAACAATTACATTGTGTTGATAACGTCAAAAGGTTCCAAACCAGTCCCTGTTGAACTCGTTGTCTATACTTCCGCCGGAACGCAATCAATCAGGAAAAGTATTTCTGTATGGGAGAAAGGAAACAAAACTACAACCGTCACATTTTCTTCCGCTAACCCGGTGACCAAAATATTACTCGCAGGCTCTCACGTTCCTGATGCCAATAAAAAAGATAATCAGTGGCTGATGAAGTAATCACGTGCTGATTTTGATGTTCATCTTACTTACATTTGACAGCCCTTCAAAACCGGGCTGCTTATGTTCTCAAGAACCATTTTATTCCTGTTTTTGTCATTGCTGATTGTATCATCTTCTCTGGCGCAGGTTAAAAACAATTCCGGCGACGTGCGCCTGAAAAGCTTGCAGCAGAAACAATTGCTGGATAAAAGATCCGTGCTGAACAGCATTGCCTTTCGCAACATCGGACCGTCGGTGATGAGCGGACGTGTAGTTGATGTGGATGTGAATGATTCAAATCCAACAGAGTTTTATGTAGCTTATGCATCGGGCGGCGTTTGGTATACATCGAACAATGGCCAATCATTCACACCAGTTTTCGACAGTGCAGATGTTCAGACCATCGGCGATATAGCCGTAAACTGGAAAACGGGAAGCGTGTGGGTAGGCACGGGTGAAGTAAACAGCAGCCGTTCTTCTTATGCAGGACTTGGTGTGTACAAGAGCACCGACAAGGGCAAGACGTGGCAATATCTGGGGCTGCCGGAATCGCATCACATTGGAAAAATTCAATTGCATCCCACAGATGAAAACACCGCATGGGTGGCGGTTTTGGGGCACCTGTACTCTCCCAATAAGGAGCGTGGTGTGTACAAAACAACTGACGGTGGCGCCACTTGGAAACAAACCTTATTTGTTGATGAAAATACCGGCGCAGTCGATCTCGACATCAATCCCATAAATCCAAACGAACTGTATGCTGCCGCATGGTACAGAACCCGCAGAGCGTGGAACTTTGAGGAAAGCGGTGCATCGAGCGGCATTTACAAAAGCATAGACGGCGGCAATACATGGTCGCTTACCACGAAGCCGGGTTCAGGCTTTTTGACAGGAAAGGTTGTCGGAAGAATTGGTGTTGCAGTTTATCCAAAAAATCCCCAAATCGTGTATGCGGTGGTAGACAATCAGCAACCGAAACCGGATACTGCAAAAAAAGATTCGTTGGTGTACGCACTTGCCGATTTGAAGAATCTGACAAAGGCACAATTCGCACAACTGGAAGAGAGAAAATTAGACACATTGTTGAAACGCAATCGTGCATTGCAACGCTACACAGCTAAACAATTGAAAGAAATGGTTGCAACGGGACAACTGCAGTCAACTGCACTCTATGATTACCTGTACATGAACACGGGCTTTGAAGGCACGCCTGTAGGCGCTGAAGTTTACCGAAGTGACGATGGAGGTAAAACATGGGCAAAAACGAACACCAAAGAGCTGACGATTTTTTCAACCTATGGCTACTACTTTGCAAAAATTTATGTGTCGCCTTACAATGAAAACAAAGTTTACATTCTTGGCTACACTGCGCAACTTTCAACGGACGGCGGCGAAACATTCAAGAACATTGATAAGCAAAGCGTGCATGCAGATCATCATGCGCTTTGGGTGAATCCAAACAGAGACTCGCACCTGATTAATGGAAACGACGGAGGCTTAAATATGACTTATGATGATGGTGAGCATTGGTCCAAACTGAACTCCCCATCCGTTGGACAATTTTATTCAGTTTTTGTAGATGATGCCAAACCTTACAATGTGTATGGCGGACTGCAGGATAATGGTGTTTGGTGGGGACCTTCAACCAATCGTGAAAACGATGGCTGGCATGCCAGCGGAGACTATCCATTTAAATCCATCATGGGCGGCGATGGCATGCAGGTTCAGGTGGACACAAGGGATAATGTTACGACCTACACCGGCTTTCAGTTTGGAAATTACTCACGGTTGAACAGATTAAACCCACGCCAAACAGCGAAACGCATCACGCCGCAACATTCGCTGGGCGAAAAGCCGTATCGTTTCAACTGGCAAACACCAGTGCTGATAAGTAAACACAATCAGGATGTCATTTACTTCGGCGCACAAAAGCTGTTTCGCTCTTTCAGCAAAGGCGACACAATGGTGGCCCTTGGTAGCGACCTTACACGTGGTGGTCGAGAAGGTGATGTGCCATTTGGTACCATTACAACGATTGCAGAATCACCGTTGCGTTTTGGGCTCCTTTATATTGGAACCGACGACGGCAACATTCAACTTTCGAAAGATGGCGGCTACTCATGGATGTTGATGAACAATACGCCGAAAAAAGTTTCTGATGCTCCGTTGGTCCAGGGACTTTGGGTGAGTCGCATTATTGCATCAAAATACAAAGAGCCCAGAGTGTACACTTCCTTGAACGGCTATCGCAACGACGACTTTGCGCCATACCTGTATACCAGCGAAGATTACGGCAACACATGGACGCAAATCGGGAGAGATTTACCTGCCGAACCAATTAACGTCGTTCGCGAAGATCCTCGCGATGAAAGCATTTTGTACGTAGGAACAGACGGTGGATTATACGTCAGTTTTGACCGGGGACAAACTTTTATGATGTGGAGCGCCGGTTTGCCAAAAGCTGTTCCCGTTCATGATATTGCTATACAGGAAAGAGAGAATGAAATTGTCTTAGGCACGCATGGTCGCAGCCTGTACATCGCCAAATTAGATGACGTGCAGGGATTGCGTGCAGATAAAGATTGGCTGAAAAAGAAAGCAGAAAAAGAAAAGAATAAACCGCAGCAGCGCAGGCGAACGGACGACGATCAACTGCCTGAAATTGATTAACTGATCAGCTTCTAACAGCTAAGTACAAGGTTTGGCCGAATCATTGATTACGATTAACACATTTTAGTTATTTTGAATTGATGATTGGACGGTACATCATTTTTGCGGATGATGATGATGATGATCTGGAATTAATAACATCCTATTTTAAAGAGTTCGAACCGGCGATTACCATTCTGCCATTTCGCAATGGAAAGGATGTGATAAAGTTTCTGGATTCATCGTCATCGAAGGGAGAACCACTACCTGTTTTGGTGGTAATGGATATAAACATGCCTCGCCTTGACGGCATGACAACTCTTGCAACAATAAGAGAAAACGATACTTACAAAGACGTATCAGTTGTTATTTACACCACTTCGATGAATAAAAACAACATGCAGGTGTGTAAAGACATGGACGCAACATGGTTGATTAAACCCAGCTCTGTGCAGCAAATAAGGGAAACTGCAAGAATTTTGGCCGAATTCTGCAATCTCCAAAAAAGTTGATCATCTAGAAAATCTTAAATCGCTCAAAGCAGGCCCGTTCCAAACCTTCCCTGTCATCCGGGTGTGCAATGCCAATTAAAGCCTTTGCACGCTGACGAAGATTTTTCCCCCATAAATATGCAATTCCATACTCGGTAACTACATAGTGAACGTGCGCTCTTGTGGTAACCACACCGGCACCTTGTTTCAGGTAAGGAACAATACGGGGAATTCCTTTAGCTGTTCGCGATGGCAATGCGAGAATAGGTTTTCCGCCTTCGCTCAACGCGGCGCCACGCATAAAGTCCATTTGACCACCTATACCTGAGTATTGATAGGTGCCAATGGAATCTGAAACAACCTGCCCTGTAATGTCGATTTCCACTGCGCTGTTAATGGCAACCATTTTATTGTTGCGGCGAATAATATGTGGATCGTTTACGTAGTCAATGTCGAGAAACTGAAATGCAGGATTATCGTTTACATAATCGTATAGCCGTTTGGTACCTAAAGCAAACCCTGTCACAGTTTTATTCGGGTGTATTCTTTTGTACTTATTGTTGATAATATCTTTTTCGAAAAGATCAACTATACCATCGCTGAACATTTCTGTATGAACACCGAGATCTTTATGATTCGTTAGCGCCTTCAGCACGGCATCAGGTATGGACCCAATGCCCATTTGTAGCGTTGCCCTGTCTTCAATCAATCCGGCCACGTGTTCACCTATCCGAAGTTCATCTTTCCCCACTTTGTCACCGAAACGGGCTTCGTACAATGGTTCGTTGCACTCAACCATTGCATGAAAGCGGCTGCTGTGTATTAAACCATCGCCGTGCGTTCTTGGCACATTTGGATTCACGGCAGCAATAACATATTTAGCCGTGTTTACAGCAGAACGTGCAACATCCACCGATACGCCAAGAGAACAGTATCCATGATTGTCCGGCGGCGATACCTGCACAAGGGCAACGTCGATAGGTAGAATTTTTTGTTTAAACAACTCCGGTATTTCGCTCAGGAAAACCGGAACGTAATCTGCCCTGCCTTCGTTAACCGACTGACGAATACTCGCCGACACAAACAATGAGTTGATCTTAAAAGCGTCCGCATATTCAGGTTTATCGAGATACACATCTCCATACACGCTGATAAACACTAGTTCCACATCTTTTAATCTGTATGCCTGGTTTCTTAACTCTTTCAGAAAACATGTAGGCGTTTGGGCGCTGCCCTGCACAAAAACCCTGTTGCCGGATTGGATGATTGACAACGCGTCTTCAGGTGTTTTATAAACTATTGGAATTTTCATAGGCCGCAAAAGAACGCAAACAAAATGAAAGAACAATTGACAAACCTTGCTTTTTCAGATGAACTTTACACCTGGAAAAACTGATATGTATAGTAGCCAGGTTCAGAATGTTACTTCCTTTTTTTATAGCCAGGCATTTGCAGACGGATTAAGAGCTACAGCAGCGATTTTGATGCCTGCAGTGATTGGGTCTTATACCAATCATTTTGAATCGTCAATTTTTATATCTCTCGGTGCCATGTGCACAAGTTTTACCGATGCGCCGGGTCCGTTGCGGCATAAAAGAAACGGCATGTTGGCGTGTGCAATATGTCTGTTTTTAGTAGCGCTTATCACAACCCTTGTTAATACCAATATTTTGTTAATGGGAGCGACTATTGTCGTTGTCTGCTTCCTGTTTTCGATGCTAAATGTGTACGGTAGTCGGGCAGGTGCCGTTGGCAATGCAGCCATTCTTGTGATGATACTCACAATGGACAGACCGATAGCGGCTGATCAGGTTGTGATCTACCCGTTGTTAATTACGACAGGTGCATTATACTATGCAGTTTTGAGTTTATTACTGTATATCCTGCAGCCTTATAAGATCTCGCAGAGAGCCTTGGGTACCAGCATCCGGGAAACTGCTTCTTACCTTTCTCTTAAAGCTGATTTTTACAATCCTGAGCTACCGCTTCCAGAACTTTATGGCAAACTGCTGACGCAACAAATTAACGTTCATGAAAAGCAGGATGCCGTTCGCGAACTGCTGTTTAAGTCCAGGCAGATAGTGGAAGAATCGACAATGCAGGGACGTCGATTGGTGCTCTCGTTTGTCGAAATAGTAGATCTGTTTGAAAATGTAACCGCTACATACTACGACTACCAGGAATTACGAAATCAATATGCAGAAACGGGCATATTGGAAAAAATTGAACGAGTGCTGAAGCAATCAGCAACAGAGTTGGATAATATTGGCATCGCAATTCATGCAGGCAACACATTTAAATCTTCGTTCGACCATGATGCCAGACTTCGCCAGTTAAAGGTCGAAATTGATTCCATTAATGTTCAAGGCATTCCGACACGAGTTCTGAAAAGAATATTGGTTAACATCAGAAGGATTTTTGTAAATACACAGGCCATCGCCAATTATTTAAAGAGCGAAGACTTACCCGCGTCGAACGTTGACCATGGAAGATTCGTATCCCGACAAGATTTTTCGTCCAAGATGTTTTTTGACAACCTAACCTTTCACTCCTCTATTTTTAGACATTCGCTTCGGGTTACCATCGCGTGTATTGTTGGATTTTGGGTGGTGAAAAGCCTCGCCAGCGGCCACCACAGCTATTGGATTCTGCTTACGATTGCATTTATATTAAAGCCTGCGTACAGCTTAACAAAAAAACGCAATATTCAAAGAATCTGGGGCACCATTGCAGGTGCAGCGATAGCTGTTATTATCTTCATCGTTGTACCTTCCAAAACTGCACAATTTGTTCTGATGGTGTTGTTTATGCTCGGCACCTATTCATTCATGCGGATAAATTATTTGGCTATGGTGATGTTTACTACGCCGTATGTGTTGCTGCTATTTCAGTTTCTGGGTCTTGGCCTTCTACAGGTGGCGGAAGAGCGTGTGCTGGATACAATTATTGGATGTGTGATAGCCTTCTCTGCAGGTCATTTTCTTTTTCCAAAATGGGAAGCACAAGAATTGCAACAGCACATGAGCAAAATGCTGCAAGCCAACCTTGACTATCTCACTAAAGTAATAGATGTGCTGAAAGGCCGAAATCTGAGCATGACCGAATACAAGTTGGTGAGAAAAGAAGTGTATGTTGCTTCTGCCAATCTTGCCGCTGCCTTTCAACGCATGATTTCCGAACCCAAAAGCAAGCAGGCGAGCAAAAGAGAGGTGTACCAATTTGTAGTGCAAAACCACGTATTTTTTTCAAATATTGCGAGTGTGGCCACTACCCTGCTACACCAAACGCCTGTACAGCACTCTCAAGAAGCTTTAGTACTTGCAAAAAAAGCAGGCAACCGGCTGCGGCGAACTTTGGGTATTGACAAAAAAGACATGTCACCCGATCAATATGTATCAAATGAATTGCAACCACATTCTTCTGCAGAAGAAAAAAGCCTGATTGAACACCTGGAGTTCATCGGAAAGCTGAGCAGCGATATTGAAAAGACAACAGAAAAAATTAAAGCAAAAACCATTGAATAGCTAACTCATACCCTTTCAGTCCCAAGCCGAAAATGCTGCCTACAGCCTTACCTGAAACATGTGACAACTTTCGGAAATCTTCACGTGCATGCACATTTGAAATATGCACTTCAATTACCGGGCATTTTATTGCTGCGATGGCATCACCGATCGCGACGGAAGTATGTGTGTAGCCTCCCGGATTGAATACAATTCCATCATAGGTAAAGCCAACCCGATGAAGTTCATTGATCAATTCACCCTCTACGTTGCTTTGAAAACAGGTTAATTCTGCTTGTAGAAATTTTTGCCTCAACTTTTCAAAATAAGCTTCGAAAGATTCATTGCCATAGATGTCGGTTTCTCTTGTACCAAGCAGATTAAGATTAGGCCCATTGATGATGGCTATTTTCATTTTACGAATATACTCAACAGCAATTTCTTCGAACGGCAGCCTACTGCACATCCGTTTCCTTAATTTTAGCCCGAACAAACACCTGTATGAAGAAAATCACCGCTGTACTCCTGCTTACCTTTTCATTTTTTTACTCGTTCCCTCAGCTACCAAACGATGCTTTGGCGCAAAAAGAAAAAAAAACTTTTCTTCAGCTGCAGAACTACGATGCACATTCCGTTTCATCAAACAATTACGACGTCAACTTTTACCGTTGCGATTGGACGGTTGATCCGGCCGTGCGTTTCATATCGGGATCGGTCACGACCTACTTTACTGTTTTGACATCCACCAACACCATCGTCATGGATCTGCACAATTCACTTTCGGTAGACAGTGTTTTGCACAGAGGCAATAAAATTTCTTTTCAGCAGACCACTAACAACGGATTACAGATCAATTTTTCCTCCCCGCTGAATGCAAATCAAAAAGATTCAATCGCAATTTTTTATAAAGGAGTTCCCACAACTACAGGCTTTGGGTCGTTTAATGTGACCACGCACAGCGGCAGTCCCATTCTGTTTTCATTGTCCGAACCTTACGGCGCTCCCACGTGGTGGCCATGCAAAGACGTGCTGACGGACAAAGCTGATTCAATTGATATTATTGTTCGATATCCAGCAAGCTATGTTTCGTCTTCAAATGGACTACCAGTGAGTGAAGTAGTTTCAGGCAACACAAAAATTACCTACTGGAAGCACCGCTATCCGATTGCTACTTACCTGGTTGCAATTGCCGTTACGAATTATCAGGTGGACAATGATGCTGTGCAACTACCAAGTCGCTTGATGCCCCTTACGTTATATTCTTTCCCGGAAAATGCGGTAGCAATGCGCAATGCAGTTACCGTTGCTAAAGTGGCTTTGCAGGGTTATTCAGCGTTGGTTACTGAGTATCCTTTTGTAAAAGAACGCTACGCTCAAACGCAATTTCTTTTTGGCGGAGGGATGGAGCACCAGACCAATAGTTTCATAATTAATCCCGGGAGCAGTTTAGTGGCTCACGAACTTGCACACCAATGGTTTGGCGATAAAGTGACTACTGCTACGTGGCAGGATCTTTGGCTGAACGAAGGCTTTGCCACGTACATGGAATACGTTTATACGGAGCTCACCAATCCGGCTGCCAAATTGAATCAGTTGCAAAGTTGGAGCACAAGCATTACCAGCAGTCCCGGTGGATCTGTTTTTGTTCCGGACACTACCAATGAAAATCGTTTGTTCGACAGTAGATTGACATATAACAAGGGTGGTTATTTGCTGCACATGATAAGATGGAAACTAGGCGACAGCACATTTTTTCGTGGCGTGAGAAGGTACATTTCGGATCCTGCGCTGGCTTATCGCAATGCCCGTACCGCTGATTTACAAAGAAACCTGGAGGCGGAAAGCGGACAAAGTTTGACTGAATTTTTCAATGATTGGTATAAAGGTGAAGGCTATCCGAATTACAATGCAACCTGGAGTCAGTTGGGAAACAATGTTGTGCAACTTCAATTAAGCCAAACTACTTCGCATCCATCTGTGACTTTTTTTGAAATGCCTGTTCCCGTTCAATTCAGGAGCGCTACAAGAGACACGATTATTACCGTCAATCATACACAGAACAATCAAAACTTCACCGTGAATCCCGGGTTTAAAGCAGACACTTTGATAATAGATCCGCAGTTGTGGATACTTGCAAAAACAAAAACGTCGAAGAAGCAGAACATTGTAACCAATGATGTGACGGTTTATCCCACTCCTGTACGGGATGAATTCTCGTTTTCTTATCCTTCAGGAATTTTACAGGTGAAAGTACAGGTGTATAATTCTGCAGGGCAATTGGTAGCCAACATTGATCCGAATACAACGGTTGTGAATATTGCCGGCTGGGCTGCGGGAGTGTATTATTTAAAAGTTACCGGCAGCAACTTCAGTAAAACAAAAAAATTTCTTGTGCTCACACGATGATTAATTCTCAAGACTCGTTTTTATCATCGCGATGAAATCGTCAAACAAGTAGCGGCTGTCATTTGGCCCCGGCGTACTTTCCGGATGATATTGAACAGAGAATGCTGGCTTTCCTTTCACTCTAATTCCTTCGATAGATTGATCATTGAGATTAACATGTGTTATCTCGATGTGCTCAGCATTTCTTACCGCTTCCGGCTGCACGCCAAAACCATGGTTCTGCGTTGTTATTTCACATTTCCCGGTGATTAAATTTTTTACCGGATGGTTCATTCCGCGGTGTCCGTGATGCATTTTAAATGTCGGAATATCGTTGGCAAGCGCCAACAACTGATGCCCAAGACAAATTCCAAACGTTGGCTTTTCCTCCTTCAAGATTTGCTTCATCGTCGCCACCGCATAGTCCATCGCAGACGGGTCTCCGGGACCATTGGAAATAAAGTATCCGGTCGGATTAAATTTTTTTAAATCATCCACAGAGGTTTTGGCAGGAAACACTTTTACGTGAGCGCCACGTTCTACAAGGCAATTAAAAATGTTTCTCTTTGTACCGTAATCCAGCACTGCAATTTTAATTGGAGACGATGGGTCGCCTAACTCGTATGGCACTTTCGTGCTCACGATAGAGGCAAGCTCGAGGCCGTCCATATCAGGCACTTCATTCAGCTTATTCTTCAGCACATCTGCATCTAAAATTTCGGAGGAAATAATACAGTTCATGGCACCCTTGCTGCGAATGTGCGTAACCAGTGCTCTTGTGTCAACACCTTCTATGGCAACAATGTTTTGTTTCTTCAAATAATCATCAAGGGAGCCTTTTGCCTGTCTTCTTGAAAATAGCTCTTCCAAATTTCTTCCGATCAAACCTTTTATTTTCACACTGTCGCTTTCTACGTCTTCATCTTTCACTCCATAATTGCCGATGTGCGCATTATTCATGATCAGTACCTGCCCATAGTAACTTGGATCTGTAAATACTTCCTGATAGCCCGTCATTCCTGTGTTGAAACAGATTTCTCCGCCTGTAGTGCCAATAGCACCAAAAGCTTGTCCGTAGCATGTTGTACCATCTTCAAGAACCAGAATTGCAGCTTTTTGTTCCATCGTAAAAAAGTTATGCAAAGAAAAACTTCAAGTTTCAAAACAAGAGCAAAAATTCTGCACATTAACTTCATTGTTTGATTTGATAGATTGATGAATACGCTGCAACGATTTGTTGATGCACAAAAGGAGTCTTTTCAAGTTGCATTATCCGAATTAAAAACAGGGAGAAAGCAATCGCACTGGATGTGGTATATATTTCCGCAGCTGAAAGGATTGGGGAGAAGCAGCACGTCGGTGCATTATGCTATCAACGACCTTGACGAAGCAAAAGCTTTTTTGCGACATCCCCTTCTCGGTTCGCGATTGATTGAAATTTCGAAAGTATTGTTGTCGCTCCCACACAGTAATCCGAAGCAAGTCTTCGGAACTCCGGATGATTTAAAACTTAGGTCGTCAATGACCTTGTTTGCGGAAGCAGATCCTGAACAGCAGGTGTTCAATGATGTATTGACGAAGTTTTTTCACGGACAGCCGGACCCACGAACTCTGGAGTTGCTCCGTAAAAACAAAAATCCCGGCGATTAGCCGGGATTCACATTATTGAAGTTTCAATTATTAACTGGGTTGTTGCTCAGTTGCTTCAGGCGTTTCAGCGGTAGCGGCTGGCGTAGTCTCAGCTTCTGCTGCTGGAGTTTCAGCTTGTGTTGCAGTAGATTTTTTCCTACCACCTGCACGGCGTGTTCTCTTAGCACCTTCTTTCTGCTGCTCTTTTCCTTTACCGTAAATTTCGTTGAAGTCAACCAACTCAATCAGCGCTTGTTCTGCGTTATCACCTGGACGAGTTCCGAGCTTAATAATCCTTGTGTAGCCGCCCGGTCTGCCGGCAACTTTTTCACTGATCGTGCTGAACAATTCAGTAACAGCTTCTTTGTCC
>JAEZJD010000079.1 GCA_023436425.1 Bacteroidota bacterium
ACAGTCAGATGCTCTAACCAACTGAGCTAAGGAGGATTGTGACCCACCAATACAGCAAAGGTGGTGTCTTTTTTGGGAGGGCAAAAATAGCAGTTTTTCATTTTCCTCCAAATGAATTAAGAATAGCTGTTCAATTTTAACGCGATAAAGTCAACAATGCCAATCATGTCAATATTCGCATCCGATAAGCGTTCATTGCTGTTTCTCCCAGTTGTTTCAGCAATTTGTTGTTGACCACAAAACCTACAACGGCGCCAATACCGGGAATCAGCTGCGCCATTTTGGCCAAATCAATATAGTCGCGGTATTCCTGTTGAAAATTTCGCCAGTCAAAAGCATGAATTTCATCCGGCAACATTTCTCTCTTGTCCTTCCAATTTTCCATGCGCTGATAAACACTTCGACGGTGCTGTTGACTGCTGAATGCAAGCTCAAAAATGTGCAGAATGTACACCCGCTCTTTATAGTCTTTCCCGTCAAAGCCGTAAATAGATGCAATGTCGAAAAGCATTTTCATTTTAATTGCCAACAGTATTGGGAAGTCTGCAAGCCCCATCAGGAAACCGCCGGCTCCTGTAACACCACCCTCAACTGCGGCGGTTGTCTTATAGTTCTTAATAAGGTTTTCAACCCGCTGTTCGGTGGCTTGTAATGACACGATCGGCTGAGGAGTTTTGGTCACATACTTCGCACCAAAGAGAACTCCTTTGATCATTTCCTTGATTACCGTTGTAATCGTGCGGTGAACTTTTTCGGGAATGAAGCTATTTAGTTTAGTTTGCAGACGCTTGGACATTGCATTTAAAAGGGAGGGTTTGCGTGTCATCTTCCGTTGCCACAGCGTTAATTCATGCTTCACATAACTCTCATAATTCATTTAAAGTCCCCGCAGATTGTAGAAATATAAATGTAACAAGTCTTAAACCAAGTTTAAGGAATGGTTCTGACGTTAGCGGTTGGGTTTTATATTTACCCGCTACATGCTTTCACGTTTGTACTCCGATATTCAGGTTGTTCAATTAGATGAGCACATATTCGAACAGGCAAAGAAGTTCGCCGCCGATGTCGCATCAACCACCGACTACAGAGACAGCAATCAAACAACCAAGGCTAAGATTCAGGAAGATCATTACATAAGCAAACTAGGAGAGGAGGCGGCAAAAAGAGTTCTCTCTTCGTTCGCTAAAGTCTCCGGTCCGGACTATTCAATTTATCAGGGGAAAAACAAATCATGGAAGGACGATCTGTACATAGGCAATGATGGATTAGCTGTGAAGACTCAGAAAAGATCTGCAGCAAACAGGTATGGTTTATCCTGGGTATTTCAATGCGGTCCCACGCGAAAAGATATTATTCTCAACCGCCCGGATGCCTGGGTTATTTTCGTGGAATACAATGATTTGGGCGCAAACAGCTTCAGAGTTTTTCCAATGTTCCAGGTGAAGGAACTTGTCTTTAAAGATCCGGTTCTCGCACATCTTCGCGGGCACAAAAGAGTGGTGTACGCAAATACATTAAAGTGGTGAACCATTATTTTTGATGAGGCACAAATTACTTTGATGGTAAAAAGTCCTTTACGATACCCCGGTGGAAAGTCGCGAGCCATTCAACACCTAAAGCAATTTATTCCCGAATTTGCTGAGTGTCGCGACGTGTTTTTTGGCGGTGGCTCTTTGTCGCTTTATTTATGTCAAAAGTTTTCTGATAAAAAATTTCTTGCTTCTGATTTAAATTTCGAACTGTATTGTTTTTGGCAACAGCTGAAAACAAACAGTGAAGAAGTGATAGCAGGTGTTCAGGAAATTTATGATCACTACAAGATGGATCGGGAAAATCCTAACCATGCCGGCAAAGAGTTATTTGAAATGATGGTGAACAGGCGGCAAAGTGACCTGTCCGATCTGCAAAGAGCCATTGATTTTTATGTGTTGAACAGAATTACATTTTCGGGTGTGGTGGACAGTGGAGGTTATTCTCAAGGTTCTTTCGATGCAAGATTCACGCAAACATCTATTGAAAGACTTCGGTACAGTGTTCCTGTTATCGAACGAATAGAGTTCCATTGTCAGGACTATCGTTTTCTGCTCGACAAGCCCGGTAAAGACGTCTTTATCTTTTTGGATCCGCCATATTATTCAGCGACAAAATCAAAGCTGTATGGCAAAAATGGAATTCTCCACACGAGATTTGATCACGAACAGCTACAAGATGCACTTGCCCAAACAAAACATAATTGGCTGATCACGTACGACGACAGTGATTATATAAGAGCTCTGTACAAAAATTACTACCAGCGTCCCTGGAAATTGCAATACGGAATGACAAACAGTAACAATGCTGTATCGCGTGCCGGCAGCGAATTGTTGATTTCGAACTATGAACTGAGTAATATTAGCGCAATTGAAAAGGAGGATAGCAAGTCGCAATAACAAAAGGTAGGGTAAAGTAATGAGCTGATGCAATAACGCAGCGCTATTGCATATATCAAAACCGCCGACTATATTTGTCGCAAATCCGAAATCCTTGAAAACTAAAAATCCGCTAAGGCATTTTTATTACACCCTCGTATTCTTATTCCTTTCCGTTGCGTTTTATAGTTACTTAGGTTTTGTATTTTTTTCGCATTCTAAGCAGGCAACACAACACACTATTGCAAGACATCACGAACTGATGTTTGCTGGGATAAATGACACCGCACTCAAAGCTTTTGTCATTCTCCTGATCATTGCCCTCGCCGTCAACTGGCTGCGGGAAATTCGCAAACGGCTATCGGCAGAAAAAGAAGCGACACAAACCGATCAGAAATATAAAGATCTCATTGAAAATTCTGCATTTATCGTTTTTACTACCGACTTGGAAGGGAATCTCAATTACGTGAGTCAGCGGTGCAAAGAACTTACAGGATTTACCGCGGAAGAACTTATCGGAGAAAACTTTTTCAACCTCATTGAAGCGGAATGGCGAAATACTTCTAAAGAATTTTTTGATGCGCATCTGCAAAAAAGAACTTACCAAAACATTTTAGAGCTGCCCATCATCAGTAAGTGGGGCGAAAGAAACTGGGTGGAGCAAAGCGTTGTTGTACTTGAGAAAGAAGAAGAACCAATAGGTTTTCAGCTAATTGCCAAAAACATTACAGAAAAAAAGTTTGCAGAAAAGCTGCTAAAAGAAGCGGAGCAAAAAATAAAAGACAAACAGGACGAATACCACGAAACCATTCAGGCGATTTTGGATAACATTCCAATGATTGTGTACCTGAAGGATATGACCGGAAATTTCTTCATGGTAAACAGAATATTTCACGAGACATTCAACACGAAAGATGCAGATGTAATCGGCAGAGACGACGTGAATGTTCATAAAACTCAAGACGGAGCCGATCAATTTTTGTGGGCTGACGAGCAGGTGAAACAAACGTTGCAACCTGTAGAATTGGAAGACATTTTAATTACCCGGGACGGCGAAAGACATATGCTCGTGGTGAAATTCCCGCTGCTCGACAAAAACGGAACACTGTTCGCGATTGGCGGTGTTGGTAAAGACATTACAGAAAACGTTCGCCATAGAGAACAGCTGATTAAAGCACGTGTGCGAGCGGAAAAAGCCGAAAAACTGCAGGAGGAATTTCTTGCTAACATGAGCCATGAAATTCGCACGCCAATGAACGGAATTATTGGAATGGCGAATTTGTTATCAACCACCAGCCTTACCGCAGAACAGGCCGATTATCTGCACATTATTCGCGAATCTTCGGGTATTCTGCTTTCGCTGATCAATGACATTCTTGACCTGTCCAAAATAAAGGCGGGAAGAATGTCGATCGAGACGATCGACTTTTGTATCAAAGAAACTATCGAAAGTGTTCTTGCTCCACAGAAAGCAAGAGCGAAAGAAAAGAACATTACCGTTGACACCACTATCTCGGAAAATGTTCCCTGTGTTGTAAAAGGTGACCAGCACAAGCTGAAACAAATTCTCAACAATCTTGTTGGCAACGCTGTAAAATTCACTGAGAAGGGAACAGTGTCACTTCATCTTGATCTTTTAAAATCAAATGATGGAAGTCTGACGTTTCATTTTGCTGTGACCGACACAGGAATTGGGATTTCAGAAGACAACATAGGGCTCATTTTTGACAGCTTCACGCAAGCAGGAACCGATATGGTGCGCAGATTTGGCGGAACAGGTTTGGGTCTTGCCATCACAAAAAGACTGATCGAGTTACAAGGTGGTAAAATATCGGTGGAAAGCAAACTGGGTGAGGGAACCACGTTTACGTTCACTATAATTTACTCCTCCAGCGACAAAGTGGAGATCACCAAGAACAAGTGCGACGAAATTCCTGTTGCAAAAGATATTTTCCTAACCGGAAAAACCATTCTGCTCGTTGAAGACAATCTGATCAATCAACAAGTCACTTCACAAATACTTCAAAAGGCGGGAATGATCGTCGACATTGCCAACCACGGAAAAGAAGCGATTGAAAAAGTCGGATCCGGCAAACATTACGATGCCGTCTTGATGGATTTACAAATGGCAGAGATGGACGGCTTCCAGGCTACTACCTACATCAGAACAAAACTGCAAATGTCTATTCCTATTATTGCCATGACAGCAAGTGCATTGCGTGACGAGAAGAAACGATGCTTCGAAGTTGGAATGGACGAGTACCTGACAAAACCGTTTTCACCCCAAATACTTTTCTATCATCTGCACCGGCTGATCAACAACCATACAGACGTACCAATTGAATTGGAAGCGCAAAAGCCGGAAGCGCTCTACAGCCTTGATTATTTGAAAGAAATGGACGATGATGAATACGCTGCTGAAGTGCTGCAAATGTTTTTAGATACGACTCCGAATATTTTAGAAGAAATCAACCAGGACATAATACACGAGAATTGGAGCGACGTTTCAAAAAAATCGCACAGCCTTAAAAGCAGCCTGGGAATTCTTCAAATAAATGAAATGCTCCAGAGCATGAGCGAGATAGAAGTGCTTTCCAAAAAAGGAGAGCAGTTCGATCGGATCGGCAAAGCTTTAAACGACGCAGAGGGTCACTACAACCTAGTGCGGCCCATGTTAGAATCTGAATTAAACTCAATCAAACAAAAAATCACAATAACCGCCTTATGAAAATTCTTGTTGCAGAAGACGAACCAATCATGCTTAAAACCATTGCACTGAAATTGAAAAAAGATGGTCATGATGTGCTGACTACAGACAATGGAAGAGAGGCTCTCGACCTTATTGAAACGCAAAAACCTGATATGGTGATTACAGATATAATGATGCCGTACGCCTCAGGAATGGAAATCGTCGGGAAGGTGAAGCAGTCAGGATCAAAAACGCCCATCATTGTTTTATCGGCGATGGGGCAGGAGAACGTTGTTCTTGAAGCTTTTAATTTGGGTGCAGACGATTTTATTGCCAAACCGTTCAGTCCAAATGAGCTCTCCATGCGGGTAAAAAGATTAAGCGCATGATTTACGAAGGTTATCTCCACATAATTTCTTTAGTGCTTGTTTGCTCGATAAGCGCCATGCTCGTCGTAATCAGCTGGTTCATGGTTAAGCGATGCGGATATCTAATCATTCAGAAAAGTCTGGAAACACGGTACAACGATTTTATAAGTGAAATCATTGTTTGTGAATCTAAAGAAGAGGTAGAAAGCTTCCTGATGCAGCAAGAAGCATTATCTATCCGGAACAAACTTCTAAACAAGCGTTTCGGACGAAAAGTGTTCATTAAAGAATTAGTCAAAGCAAGAAACAATTTAACCGGCGTTGCTGCCGCAAACCTTCAGTTTGTGTACGAAACATTTGGCTTAGACCAAGACAGCTTGCGTGATTTTGATTCTGAGAAATGGTTTAAAAAAGCTGCGGCGATTCAGCAACTATCCAGGCTAAATCAGACACAATATTTAAAAAGAATTTATAAGGAAACGAATAATCAAAACTCACTCGTGCGAAACGAAGCACAGATCGCAGTAGTCAAATTAATGGGATTTCCCGGTCTCCGATTCTTAAATATCATCAACTATCCCGTGACGCAGTGGCAACAGCTGTGCCTCCTGCAGCAGTTGGACGATCAGGATGTAGACAGCGGTAAGATGAAAGAATGGCTTCAATCTTCAAATGAATGTGTTGTGGAGTTTGCACTTCGCCTCATTGAAAAGTTTAAGTGCTATGACTTGCACCAAATTGTAATTGATTTGCTGCGGAGTACATCTGCCACTGTCAGGCAACAAGCCTTGCATTGTTTAAAAGAAATTCCGGAAGACAATACGGTTGCGCTAATTGTCGAAGTTTTCCGAGAGCTTTCCAAATCTGAAAAATTGCAGGCATTAGAAATTATACAAGAACACGGAAAGCAGGAGCAGTTGAACTTTCTCACCACACTCGTGCATAACTCCGACGAGTCAATCAGATTTCACGCGCTGAATACAATTGAAAAGATCAGCCCTGCCTGGAGAAAGATGATCGAAGCAAAATCAATTAAGAATGCAAGAGTGGTTTTCCTTGACTCACCCAAAAAAGAAATTGTATGATCTGGCAGATCCTCTACGATGTGTTCACGTACGGCATTTTATGCTATTCTGTACTCCTGATTAGTTTCTACATTTTCATTGGCATTATTTCAATTGGCGAAACCCGGCGCTACCTGAACAAGGCTGGCTTCACTAACTACAATGTACTGGCTTCTTCCGAACACGCACCATCGCTCACAATCATTGCGCCTGCATACAACGAAGGCGCCACCATAGTTGAAAATGTAAAATCATTGCTCAACATTTTTTATAACAATTATGAAGTTGTTATCGTTAACGATGGAAGCAAGGATGATTCGCTTCAAAAACTTATTGAGGTTTATGGACTCGTGAAAACAGCCGTATTTTTCGAGGAGCATATTTCAACAAAACCTATCAGAGGCATTTACAAAAGCACAAATCCTATTTACAAAAAGCTAACCGTCGTCGATAAAGTCAATGGTGGAAAAGCAGATGCACTTAATGTCGGCATCAACATCTCAAATAAAAAATACATCGTTTGTATCGATGTGGATTGCGTGCTGGAACAGGATGCAATGCTGAAGCTTACAAAACCTTTTTTAGAAAATGAGAACAAACGAGTAATTGCGACAGGTGGTGTTGTACGCATTGCCAACTCTTGTGAAGTGAAAGATGGAAAGATTCTCGCGGTACACCTTCCCAAACAATTTTTACCGCGCATGCAAGTGCTGGAGTACATCCGTGCATTTCTCCTGGGCAGAATGGCCTGGAGCAGAATGAATGGATTGTTGCTCATCTCCGGAGCTTTTGGTGCATTTGACAGGGAAGTGGTCATACGCGTAGGCGGTTACAATCCGAAAACAGTTGGCGAAGACATGGAATTAGTAGTGCGCATGCGCCGCTATATGGAAGAACAAAACGAACCATATGAGGTAGCGTATATCCCCGATCCGCTTTGCTGGACGGAAGCTCCTTCTTCTTACAGGATTTTAGGTCGTCAGCGCAATCGATGGACTCGCGGAACAATCGAAACGTTGAAATTTCACAAAAAAATGTTCTTCAACAAGCGCTATGGAATCCTCGGATTACTCAGCTATCCGTATTGGTTCTTCTTCGAATTCCTTGCACCTCTCATTGAATTTTTGGGCTTTGTTGCATTTGCGTTTTTTGCATTTGCCGGTCTAATTGACTGGAGCTTTTTCCTTTCATTACTTGTCTTTATCTATTTCTTCGGTGTACTGTTCTCTGTTTTTGCCATTTTCATGGAAGTAATGACTTACAATCAATATAAAAACAGAAAAGATTTCTGGAGTTTGTTGGCTACTGCATTGCTCGAGCCAATACTCTTTCATCCTTTTATAGTTTGGTCCGCGGTTCGCGGCAATATCGATCTGATTATGAAGAAAAAATCTTGGGGCGAAATGACCCGTCAAGGCTTTTCAACACAGCCTGTAACCT
>JAEZJD010000087.1 GCA_023436425.1 Bacteroidota bacterium
TTGCTTGTGCTGTTGAACATGCACCGGTTCCGGTTACTGTTGCAAGCAACACCGTTGTTCCAGCTCCGTTAGGTGTGAAAGTTGGAGCTTGTGTATTCGCGTTTGCTGTAATGGTACCCGTACCCGATTGAACTGTCCAAACGATATTTCCACCGGTTAATGTAACGCCACTCACTACTGCCGTTTGATTAGAACAAATAGTTGAAGAAGCGCCTGCAGCCGTTACAGCTGTTGGAGCTGCAGTTACATTGATGGTATAGGTTGTTGAAGCCGTAACTCCAGAACATGCACCCGAACCTGTCACAGTAGCAACTAATGTAACCACGTTTCCACCATCACCGGCAGCTGCAGTATAAGTTGGAGCTGCCGTGGTTCCGCCTGCTGTTATTGAACCAGCACCATTTTCTGACCAGCTGATAGTTCCACCAGTCAGTGTAACTCCACTTACAGTTGCTGTTCCGTTAGAACAAATTGTTGATGAAGCACCTGCTGCTGTTACAGCTGTTGGAGCTGCAGTTACCGTTACCGTCGCAGTTTCTGTACAACCTGCCGTATTTATGAAGGTTACGAGCGTACTGCCTTCGGCAATTCCGGTTATAGTTGCAGTATTCCCCGAGGCAGCTATGCTAACTACTCCTGCTGGAGAAGCAGACCATGCCGTTCCGCTAGCAGTTCCCGTCCCCGTTAGCACCGTTGTAGATCCTTGGCAAATCAACGTATTCCCCGTTAGTGCAGCACAATATTGTACCGTTATAACCTCCCCGGCCGCTTGACGGAAACATTTAGGGCTATTACAATCAGCCGGGCAATACTGAGATGGTCCTGAATTCCAAGCCATGTAAATGTTAGACAGCGTTATGGATTCTCCACAGTGGAAGGTAATTGGCGTTAACGGAACCTTTGTATCTGTGCTATTCGCGAAAGTGTTTGTAAAGCACCCGACTATTGGGGACTGAGCTATGCCGTTTATTGTAAGGTTGGAGTAGAAATACAACCCCGCCCGACCTGCATTAGCATGGACATCTGCTATGACATACGCTGTTATAGTTTGTCCTGCCACATTGCAGGTTGCTATAGGGTCGCCATTGATATCTCCAATGAACACACTATTAATCTGCAAGTCGTTGGACGTGCACTGACCCGTGGCACATGTCGGGGCCTGTCCGTACCCTGATAACGATAAGAACAGAATCAGCACTGCCAATAAACTTTTTACATGAGTAGAAATCATTTTCATAAAGCTATATTTTGTGAAAGATGTTACTTGATTGCCTGAAGCAGGAAAAGACGCACAATGCGCCTGTAGTTTGTCGATAGAGTAGGTCTGTTGCATATTCGTTTCCTTTAAGGTTATGTTTGACCCCATGCGGGAGTTTTACTTACAAATTGTTGCAGGCAGTGCCTTGCTTCAGGAATTTGGAAGTGGAAATTCTCAGATTGGATAGACGGTCATCAAAGGAATTACGAATGCGTGCTTTTCAGAGGTCTGAAATAATCAGTACCTGTGAGTTAATTGAACTGGTTTGATCAGAGGAAATTTTCTACTAAGGGTTTTTTCGTAGATAACTTGGAAGCGAATAGGGCTGTAAATATATTTCGGCTTTCTGAAATTTGCAATAGTCGAGCAGAAATTTTTTATTCCTCCTCATTTATCCATTACCATTTTACTAAATATCAGCAGCTTATTTTCTAATTGCAGCCACACCTTTGTCCTTGCATAAAATAATCGTGCCGCTGCACTTTCATCACATTAATAAAAGAAATCAGTCTTATAGGGATATCGCACCCGATACAACTCTCTCACCTTTGTGAGAATTAGATTGCGCAGTTCTTCAATATTGGTTTTTTCGAGTGCTGAAATAAAAATAGCGTTACCTCCGGTTTGTCGCTGCCATTTTTCCTTCAGATCAGCTAAAATTTGCTCCTTTGTTTCTTCGTTCAGCCACTCGTCAAATGTATTTTTAATATACAGATCCAATTTATTGAAAATAGTTAGCGTTGATTTTACAAAGGCGTCAAGCTCCTGCAGCGTTTTATTCACCACCCCTATTTGATCTTCGTAATTGGGATGTGAGAGGTCCACAACGTGGAGCAAAATGTCTGCTTCCCGCACCTCATCCAACGTACTTTTAAAGCTTTCTACGAGATGATGCGGCAGTTTACGAATGAAGCCAACCGTATCGCTCAGCAAAAACGGCGTGTTTTGGTAAACGATCTTGCGGGTAGTTGTGTCCAGCGTGGCAAACAGTTTGTTTTCTGCCAGCACATCACTTTTGCTTAGCAAATTCATTATTGTGGACTTTCCCACGTTTGTATAACCCACCAGCGCCACACGAATGAATTCGCCACGATCTTTTCTCTGTGTAAACGCCTGCTTATCTATTTCTGAAAGTCGTTTGCGCAGCAAAGAAATTTTATCTCTAACAATCCGCCGGTCGGTTTCAATTTCCGTTTCGCCGGGACCGCGGGTACCAATACCTCCGCCTAACCGCTCAAGGTGTTTCCACATGCCGCGGAGCCGTGGCAATATATATTGATATTGCGCCAGTTCCACCTGTGCTTTCGCCTGTGCGGTTTTTGCACGGCGTGCAAATATGTCAAGGATTAAATCGGAGCGATCAATTGTTTTTACACCGGCAGCTTTTTCGATGTTGCTGATTTGTGCGCCGGAAAGTTCGTCGTCGAAAATGAGCAGATTAATGTCGCGACCCTGCACAAAATTTTTTATCTCTTCCAGCTTTCCTTTTCCGATGTATGTGCGGCTATCCGGGTGCGGCAGCTTTTGAACGAACTTTTTAACCGCGACGGCTCCTGCGGTTTCTGCCAAAAAGGCCAGTTCATCAAGATATTCGTTTACCTCGTGCTCTCTTTGATCTTTATGAACAACTCCAACGAGTACAGCTCTTTCTTCCTTATTAATTCGGTTCCTTTCAATCACTGGCTAATAGGTAAGATGAATCGTTCGTTAAGATTCTGCATTACAATAACTGCTTTGTTTGCGGCCGGAATTCAGCGACAGCTACAGACCGCTGATGGTTAGACCAATGCTCATCGGCTGCACTTTCGGTCCATTTCCTTCCTTAAATAGTGGAGTAAGTGCATAGGAAGCAAAAGCGCTGAACCTGCCCCAGCCCGCACGTCCCGTCAGGGAGATGCGTGTGCTATTAAAGTACTTTTTGCTCTTTTCTTTCATGGTGTAAGCAGCAATTGTATTGCCCTTGCTATCCTGTAAATCTTTGCCTTTTACCCACGCACTGAGTAAAGCGCCGACCTTAGCACCCAGTGCAATTTTCACTGACTTTGCTTCATCCTGAGCATTAAAATTATACCTCAACTCTATCGGAGCTTCCGCGTAAGCAGTGGATAACTTGTACTTTTTAAAATGCGATGTATCGGAAACGTTCTGAAAGCGGATAGTTGGAGAAGTGCCTCTTATCCCCACGTTAGTTGCATCCAAAAACATATGGTCGGTAGCGACCCCAGGTCCAATTGCTACGCTAAAATGAGGATTAGTCTTGAAAGGAAAATCGAGCAGCACGTACATATTGAAGGTTCTTGGTAAGCCCGCTGTGCGCACAGAATCAGGGCTGTTTTGCCACGTGAGTGCGCCCAACTGAATCATAAAGTGATCTCGGGACTGGGGCTGAAAAGATTGGGTGACAGGAGTCTTTATTGTAACAGTATCTACTTGGGCAAAGGAAACAGTACCAGTAACGAAAAGTAAAAAGAGAAGAATCAATCTCATAAATGTGGTTAAGGTAACAAATGTATTTTCCAATTGTTTAATGAAAGGTTAAACGCAAATGTAGTTTAGAGTTTGGAGTTTGGAGTTTTAGGTTCGAGGTTAAATTGAACATCAGATGGCATTTTGAAATGTCTTGTGCCTTTTAGCATAAAAAAAATGTATGTCAACCCGCCAGTGAACAACGTCGAAATTGGTCTTACGATTTCACCCATTTATAATTGACAATATCACCATTGACAATACATATTTTTACGCTCCAAATTAAAGCCGTTGACACCACAGATACAGTCCAAATTACCGAATGTCGGCACCACAATTTTCACCGTAATGAGTGCGCTGGCTGTACAGCATAAGGCCATTAACCTTGGACAAGGCTTTCCGGATTATCAGATGAGCGAGGAATTAATTGCGCTTGTCAACGAAGCGATGAAAGCAGGCCACAACCAGTACGTGCACATGAACGGCTACATTCCACTTCGGGAGGCAATAGCTGAAAAAGTGGAAGTGCTTTATGGAACACACATCAATCCTGATGAACAGATGACGGTTACTCCGGGTGGAACGTATGCATTGTATACGGCGCTCACCAGCATTCTGCAGCCTGAAGAGGAAGTGATTGTGTTTGAGCCTGCATATGACTGCTATATTCCACAAATAGAGTTAAACGGCGCAAAAGCAGTGGCTATTCCCCTCGTCTTTCCTGATTATAAAATTGATTGGTCGCAGGTAAGGGAGAAAGTGAATGAAAGAACCCGAGCCATTATTATCAATACGCCTCACAATCCTACAGGTAGCGTGTTGAGCAAAGAGGACATTGAGGAACTCCGATCCGTTGTAACAGGTACGGATATCATCATTATCAGCGACGAAGTTTATGAGCATCTGATTTTTGACGGGTATGAGCATGAGAGCATGCTGAAGTATCCCGACCTGCTGGAGAGAAGTCTTGTTTGTTTTTCGTTTGGAAAAGTTTATCACTGTACAGGATGGAAATTGGGTTACTGCATTTCGTCCGCTTCGCTAATGAAAGAATTTCGAAAAATTCATCAATTCAACTGCTTCACCTGCGACACTCCAAAGCAGGTTGCATTGTCAACATTTTTACAGCGAAAGGAAAACTATCTCGAACTTGGAAAATTTCTGCAGCGGAAACGCGACTACTTCCAGGATAGAATGTCACAAACCAAATTAAAAGCATTACCGACGCACGGAAGCTATTTTCAAATCTATTCTTACGGCGATATTTCCGACGAACCGGAAAAGGACTTCGCTGTTCGGCTAACGAAAGAAGCCGGAGTGGCAACTATTCCGGTTTCCGCTTTTTACACGAACGAACAAAATAATCAGGTGCTTCGTTTTTGTTTTTCCAAAAAGGAGGAAACGCTTGATGCTGCTGTCCAGAGATTGATCGGTTTGTAGTTTCGAATTTCTGGTTTCCGGTTCAATGCTTCAAAAGACTCAAAAAAGTTGACAAAGATGGGAAGGCTTCACTTTCCTGGAATCAGTACTGCTTTTTCAGCTGCACTGCTGCCCATGCCGTGAACGGCATCAATAATATTGTTATCAGCGCCGGCTTCCAGTTAAAATAATGATGTATAATTAAAAATACCAGCAACAAATAAAACGGATAAAATAATACCACCATAGACGCGACAGCGCTATCAAAATGATCGTTGTCGAATATTTTTTTTGTCAATCCTCTTGCCGCAAAATAAGCGGGAGCATGCACCAGAAAACCAATCAACGCCGGCACCGCGAGTACAACTTGTTTCCATAATGGTGACGGAACTGTCAATAATTTCCTTTGTTTCTCGACATCGTCTTTTCCGATGTTGTAAACTAATCGTTTCAACTGCTCTTCCAGCTGTTCATTGAAAGAGAGCAAAAGTTTTCCATCAGACTGATGCTGCAATATTTCTCCTTTATTAAGCGGCTCACCAAAATTGATAAATACATTTTTGCCAAAATTTCTGAACTGATTATAATTCAAACCCACCGGCATTACGGTAAGTTTTATTTTTTTTTGCCACGTACTTATGGCCAGTCGGGCTGTTCCTTTTTTTAAAGGTCGAAGCTTCCACTCGTTCATACACCTGCCTTCGCTGAAAATGAGCACAATGCCGCCGCTTGCAAACACCTCCTGGCAGGCTGCAAACGTGGTGTAGTTATGTTCTAAATTCTCCACTCCTTCGCTTGTGCGATAAACCGGAAATTGGTGAATCTTTTTTAGAAATTTTGCATGCCACCGCTTCTTAAAGGCATCGCCTCTTGCAAGTGAATAAATGTTTTCTTCGAACAATGTAGAAAGTATAACCCCGTCGAGCCAGGAATTGGGGTGGTTGGCTGCCAGCAACATAGGGCCCTTTGTTTTGAATACATGCGGCTTATTGACGACGATTTTGCGGCAGTAAATTTTTATCGCGAAGCGGGCATATAGTTTCAGCAGCGAGAAAAGCACAGCGGAAGATAGAGAGACAATTTCATACTTTGATGATTTGACAATCTGCAATTGCGTGATTTGCCAATTTGACTTCGCACCTTACACCACAAACAAAAAGCCCCGCAACTGTGCAGGGCTCTGTCTCCAAACAGGAGTGGGGGGGTTTCTACCAAATTCTTATTCTGTTTTCCGGCGCTACGTACATTTTGTCGCCTGGTTTCACATTAAAGGCCTCGTACCATGCATCCATATTTACAATTGGGCCATTTGCACGGTGCATACCTGGTGAATGTGGGTCGGTCAAAATCAATTGTGCTGCTGTTTCCGGCACGGTGTTGTTGCGCCAAATCTGAGCCCAGCTTAAGAAGAATCGTTGTGTTGGGGTGAAGCCGTCTATTTTTTTTCCGTCTTTAAACTGTTTTGTTTTTGTAAATGCCTCATACGCTATGTTCAAGCCGCCGAGATCAGCGAGGTTTTCACCGAGCGTTAAGCGGCCGTTTACATGAATAGTGTCGAGAACAGTAAATGCGTTGTACTGGTTTACCACTTTGCCGGTTCTCTCTTTAAATTTCTCCGCATCTTCTTTGCCCCACCAGTTGTCCAGATTTCCTGATGCACTATACTGACTTCCCTGATCATCGAAACCATGGGTCATTTCGTGGCCTATTACTGCGCCAATTCCGCCATAGTTAATGGCATCATCTGCTTCAAAGTCAAAGAACGGAAACTGAAGAATAGCTGCAGGAAAAACAATTTCATTGTTGACAGGGCTGTAGTATGCATTAATCGTTGGCGGTGTCATACCCCATTCAGTGCGATCCACCGGTTTGCCCATCCGGGTAACCATTTCGTTGTATTGCCACTGCGTGGTGCTTCTCAGGTTTGAGAGAAAATCATTGCCGGAAATCACGACTCCGTTATACTCTTTCCATTTATCCGGATAGGCGATCTTTTTTGTGAATGCATTTAATTTTTCCAGCGCTCTTTGCTTTGTTGCATCGCTCATCCAGTCCAAACGCTTAATGCGTTCTGCAAATGTTTGTTGCAGATTGTTCACCAGATCCTGCATCCTTTTCTTTGCTTCCGGTTTAAAATATTTCTGCACATATAATTGCCCTAAAAGTTCGCCTAACGATTGGTCGATCAATGCACTCACCCGTTGCCAACGCGGCGTTTGCTCTTTTTGACCGGTAAGTACTTGTGTAAATTCGAAATTCTCATTAACAAAAGGACTGCTTAAGAATGGTGCGGCGTTCTTGACAATATTCCAACGCAGATATGCTTTCCAATCTTGCAGCGGCAGAGCGGTCAATAAGATATCTGCTGTTTTAAGGAAGGATGGATTGGTGACCAGCACACTATCTACGCCTTGTACTTTCATTTGAGTAAACAGCGTAGCCCAATCAAACGCTGACGTTTGTGCTGAAAGATCTTTTACTGAAAACTTGTTGTACGTTTTGTATGGATCACGCATTTCCACACGGCTCAATTGAGCTTTTGCCAATGCAGTCTCAATACGCATAACAGCATCTGCATCGTACGCAGAATTTGCTGCGTTCTCACCTATAAGCGAAAACAATTTTTGTACATAATTTCTGTAAGCCTGACGAATGGAAGTGCTTCGCACATCATCTTTTAAATAATAATCGCGGTCGGGCAGAGTGGTGCCTCCCTGGCTCAGTTGCGCAATGTATTTGTTTACATTTTTTCTATCCTGACCTACGCCCATTCCAAACAGCGGAGAAGAAACACCTGTTGTGCGCAGGGTTGCGATTTCATTTACTATCTGTTGCTTGTTGTTGATCGCTGCAATCCGGTCTAATTCAGGCTTGATTGGCTGATAGCCTCTTTTCTCTATTGCAAGGCTGTCCATGCCACTCTTGTAGAACTCTCCAATCATTTGCGACAGGCGGTCTTTGCCAGCGTTCTTGGAAGCATCCTCCAGCAGCGTTTGCATGCGTTTGGAGCTTTCCTCCCGCAACACATCGAAGCTGCCCCACCGCGTTTTAGATGCAGGAATTGCGTTTTTCTTAAGCCAGCCGCCGTTTGCATAGAGGTAAAAGTTGTCACCGGGCTTAATGGAAAGATCCATATTTGCAGGATCAATAAACTTCGGCTTGGTGTCGAAAGGTTTAAATGCAATTACAGAAGCAACTACTGCTCCCGTCAATACATAACGGAACATTCTCATATTAGGAATTTTTGCTAACGAATTTAAGGATTCGAAGCTTCAAACCAGCACGAACATTAAGAGGACCGCGGAACTTTCTGTTAATTCAACACACTCGCTTCCTTTTCGACGGGAATACCTTTCTGTTCTTTTATTTTGCCCCAGCCGCCAAGCACATTACGAAGATTGTGTATACCCTGCCGCTTCAACATAGAAGCAGCTATTACGCTGCGGTAGCCGCCGGCACAGTGCACATAAATATTTTGATCGTCTTCGAAATCTGCAAGCTTACCAACGTCGTTCAAATCGTTTAATGGAAGGTTTTCGGCGCCTGTCACGTGACCTTCCGCAAATTCTGTAGGCCTTCTAACATCAACTACAACCATTTTTTCATCAAACGGCAAGTCCATTGCCAGTTCATCCGCTTCCACATCAACGATCATGTCAATTGCTTCTCCTGAAGCTTTCCATGCAGCAAATCCACCCTGCAGGTAACCTACTACATTACTGAATCCCACTCTTGCAAGGCGAACAATTGTTTCTTTTTCTTTTCCAGCCTCAGTTACCAGGAGCATTTTGAGATTAAATGGAAGCAGCGTGCCAGCCCATTCTGCAAATCTGCCTTCCAATCCTATGAAAATCGAACCTGGGACAAACCCGTCGGTAAATTCTTTGCCAGGGCGGGTGTCGAGAATAATTGTATTGTCTTCTGATGCAGCCTTTTTAAAATCAGCTATGCTCAAAGGCGTCAGCCCTTTCTCCAACACATCATCGATGCTGCTATAACCCTCTTTGTTGATTTTTGCATTGATAGGAAAATATTGTGGAGGAGCTGTCAGACCATCTGTGACTGCTTTCACAAATTCATCTTTGCTGTTTGCCTGCAGCGCATAATTCATTTTCTTTTCGTCTCCAATGGTGCTGAAAGTGCTTGGTCCCAGATTTTTCCCGCAAGCGCTGCCGGGGCCGTGTGCAGGATAGACAATAACATCATCAGCCAATGGCACTAATTTGTTTTGCAGGCTTTCGTAAAGCATTCCGGCGAGATCGTTCATGGTAAGCTCTTCACCTTTTTGCGCCAGGTCTGGACGACCAACATCGCCAACGAATAATGTATCGCCGGTGAACACGCAATAATCTTTGCCATCGGCATCCTTAAGTAAATAACACGAAGACTCAAGCGTGTGCCCGGGTGTGTGCAGCACCTCTATTTGCAAGTTACCTAATCCGAACAGTTCTCCGTCTCTTGCAATATGAACATCAAATTTTGTTTCTGTATTTGGCCCGTAGATGATTGTAGCACCAGTTGCTTTTGCAAGATCCAGGTGCCCGCTCACAAAGTCTGCATGAAAGTGCGTTTCGAAGATGTATTTAATCTTACTGTTGCGTTCTTCAGCTAATTGCAGATACGCATCAATATCCCGTAACGGATCAACGACAGCAGCTTCACCATTGCTTTCGATGTAATAGGCAGCTTCGCTGAGGCAACCGGTATATAATTGTTTTATGAACATAACAAGGCCCTTTATTGCAAAATTAGCTCATTTGCAACTGCAGAATTGATCGGAGAAAAAAGAGCCTATTTCAGCAAATCATTAACGATAACCTGAACATGTGTAAGGCGATCGTAGTTTACAGAATAAAATATGAACTTACCGTCGCGTGTTGTTAGCACAAACCCTGCCCGTCGTAAAATAGCAAGGTGCTGAGACGCAACAGATTGTTCCAAACGAAGCTTTACATAAATCTCCGTCACCGTTATTCTTCCATGCTGATGGATCAGCTTCATTATTTGCTGCCGCAATTTGTGGTTAATAGCCCTGAGTACAAGGGCAGCTTTTTTAAGCTGAAATGCATCTATTTTCAATTCCCCCGAAGAAGTAGATTTTTCAACTTTTTCATCCATAATAGTAATCATCTTATTGATCAGTTATGATTACAATATTATTAAGTGCACTACTAAATAGGAGGAAAACAATGTTAATAATACGCTGATGCAGGTTTTCAACTAGGCTGCGTTGAGTGAAAAGCCTTACCATAAAATGGTTCGGTATATGCCAGGTCAGAGAAATCTTTGGCGATATACTTTTTGTGAGAAAGCGGGATCATGTTTTCCGCAGTTGGATACAATGGATGGAATGTGGCACGCGGCGCCTGGACCAAGTTTTTGAATTTCTCACTGCCATTCCCGACGAAAAGCACCCGACTTTCTTCAATCGCTTTTGCAAAACTTTTTTCATCGAGTACGATGTTGCTGGCGGGTGTTCGTTCGTTCAATTCTGCATCATAAACAGCCGCGAAAACTTCCATGCGTCTCGCATCAATCATCGGCACAAATAAATCGAATTCTTTTTCTATTGTTGCCGCTGCCATAATTGTCAGCGTGTTTAAGGTTATTAATGGAACATTCAAAGCATAGCACAGGCCTTTTGCCGCAGACATTCCCACACGCAAGCCTGTGTACGAACCCGGTCCTGCACTTACGGCGACAGCAGCGAGTTGTTGTGGATGAACGGATCTGTCTTCAAAAATCTTTTGAATGGCTACATGCAGCCAGGAGGCACTGTCTCGCGCTGCATGAAAGTCGGATGCAATTAATTTCTGTCCATCAGCAATACAAACAGAAGCACCTTCAACGGCGGTTTCAATATTCAGAATCAATGCCACGGCTGCAAGTTAACACCGCAACACCTTTGTGCGCTTTACTTTCTCCAATAGCACCAAAGTTCTGATGGTAGTTTCAGCGGCTGAGAATCGTTTGCAGGGAAAATAATGACTGGTGTATTATTCACGAGCGCAGTGGATGCAAACATTCCTTTCAATGTTCCCGAGGTGAAGAACACTCTTTGCGCCGCCGCACTGAATCTGTATTCCCCGGAAGTGCCGGATGCGCTGAGATCGTATTGACCGGAATTAGCGAGAACAATGTCGCCAAAGCTCCACTTAGATTGACTCGATTTGAATCGCGATTCGTAGGTGCCCGCCGGCAATTCCGTTAGTGGACTTTGTTGCGCTTGTGCTGCAACGGCGAAGAAAAAGATGGGGAGTAGTAGATGCTTCATAGGCTTTCGTTTTTGTACGGTGACTGTAAGATAGAACAAAAATTGAAGTTTACCAATTGCTGTTTATTCTACCTTTTTGTACAATGAGTAAAGCACTTTTTTATCACTTTCTGTGAGCGCTGCACTTTTATCCTGCTGTAAAAATTTCCTTTTGAACGCCTGAACTGTGGCTGAAGAATCTTTCACGTCATAGCCGATGATTCGTAAGGCCTGCATTGGTTTAAAATCTTGCGGAACGACAACTCCGGTAGTGTCGCTCCACCACAATCCAAAACCTTGATCGGCAAGTTTTTTCCATGGAAAATTTACATTCGGATCAACTTTTCTGGTGGGTGCGATATCTGAGTGTCCAATGAAATTTGCGGTGGGAACGGAGTACGCTCTTTTCAATGCGGAAAGCACTCGAAGCAAGCTGTTTATTTGGGCATCGGTAAACGGCTCGAAACCATTGTTATCAATTTCAATCCCGATAGAAGAAGAATTGATGTCTGTATTCGTTCCCCACCTCGCCACTCCGCCGTGCCATGCACGCAAATAATCATTGAGCATATGGTGAACGGTTCCGTCCTTACAAATAACATAATGGGCACTAACCTGCGATTGTGGTGTGGTGAATGTCTTCAGCGTCTGATCACAGCTGTTTTGCGCAGTGTGGTGAATGATCACGTAGTTTGGTTTGCGTAATCCGAAATTCGTGGTGCCCACCCACTGGCCGGATGAAAAAGAATCCCGGAGCGGGTACTGGGCCAGGATCTCTGCATAGTTCTTTACCTGCTTTTTGTATTGCTTGTTCGTGGCTGCGTATGGACCGCGATTACAGTTGTAAAACAGTACAGATATTGCTGCAATGGCAAAAGCTTGTAGAGTGGTTTTCATTTATCAAAATAAAAGATAATTCCATTTCGCCCTTGGAGAAAGACGGAAAACGAGAATTAACAACGGTGGCTGCCGAGGTTTCTGCTTCATTGCTAAATTTGCACAAAACGGATGATCTATGAAATTCGAGAAAATTCATAACAAAGGACAGGCGCAATTATTCCAAAACCCCGCACTGGAATTTTTGACAAAAACCCATCCGCTTGTCATTTGGGGTTTGTATTTGCCTGTTGTGATCGGGTTCCCATTCTATGCATGGAATGCCCTCGAATTCGGACCGGGTACTATTGCCGTCTTGTTTTTGCTCGGCATGTTTTTTTGGACGTTTTTCGAATACATTATGCACCGTTGGGTGTTTCACCTCGTGGCGGAAAGTGAACGTGCGCAAAGAATTATTTACGTAATGCATGGCAACCATCATCATTATCCGAGAGATAAAGAACGCCTTTTCATGCCACCTGTTCCGAGCCTGATTATAGCATCTGTCATCTTTTCACTTATGTACCTGGCGATGGGTATAAATGCATTTGCGTTCTTCCCCGGATTTATGTTGGGTTATTTGCTTTACGGTTCCATGCATTATGCCATTCACGCGTGGAATCCTCCTTTTAGATGGATGAAGCCGCTTTGGCGCAATCATCACCTCCACCACTATAAAGATGAGCACAAAGGCTTTGGTGTAAGCACCACTATTTGGGACCGTGTGTTTGGCACCATGTTCGACCTGAAAAAAGAAAAAGAAGACAAAGAAAAGGTTGCTGCTTTGATGTACAAAAAATAAGCAGGAGTGCTTGAGCAAAAGCTTATGTAGAGGTAGTAGCCACTACAATATTTTCAGCATGGGACAAAAGAAGTTGATAAGATTTGCGGAGCTGGAGACGTTTTCAAATGTGCTGCAATATCCAGTGTCTATGCAAGGCACCTGGCATCAACACTTTCAAAATAGCAATCCAATAGTGCTAGAACTAGCATGTGGAAAGGGTGAATACACGGTTGGCCTGGCGCAACTTTACCCGGCTAAAAATTTCGTGGGTGTTGATTTAAAGGGCAATCGCTTGTGGGTGGGCGCAAAAAAAGCAACTGATCACCACCTGGCAAATGTGGCATTTCTGCGCATTCAAATTGAGCGGCTTACCGATTTTTTTTCGACAGAAGAAGTAGATGAAATTTGGATAACATTTCCAGATCCGCAGCTGCGTATTTCTAAATCGAAAAAACGTTTAACGCACCCGAGGTTTTTACGGCTGTACTACCAAATTCTTAAACCGGGCGGCAAAATTCATCTGAAAACTGACAGCCCGGATCTATATCAATTCACAAAGAAAGTGATTGAAATGTACGGCTGTGGATTGTGTAAGGATTTCGCTGATCTTTACGACCAACCCGGATTACCGCCCGAGTTGCATATCAAAACATATTACGAATCGCTGGATATTGCAATGAGCAAAAAAGTGTTTTACCTCTGCTTCATTTTACCTGAGACGTTTCCTTCGCGAGAAATGGATGCTACTTTGCAACAGCTATTAAAAGAAGCGCCTGCACTCAATCGCACTTCCTCAGACGAGGAAGACACATTTCAACTGTAATGGAGGAAAATAACAATATTCCATTCAACAACGGCGGCGACAGCGACGATGACGACCTTTACTATAGCAACGATGCGGGCATCGTTATTTTCACTGAAAAGTTTTTGTTGGACCGGGGCTATTGTTGTGGCAATGGTTGCAAAAACTGCCCGTACGATTACAAGGCGGTTCCGGAACCAAAGCGCAGTCAGCTGCTGCTGAACCGAAAGAAATCGATCAGACAATCCGATCAAAATATAGACAACCAGAATACATGAGCGTCAATCGCAAGGCTGCCGAAATATTAAAACCTCTTCGCCCGTCAGGCAAAAGAGATGAGACTTTTTTCGAACTTGTTTATGAGGTGGTGCGGCAAATCCCAAAGGGCAGAGTAACATCTTTCGGTGCTATTGCAAATGCTTTAGGAACAAAAATGTCTGCACGAATGGTGGGATGGGCGATGAACGGTGCACATCGCATTCGACCAAAAGTACCGGCACATCGTGTAGTGAACAGGGTTGGTTTATTATCCGGTAAAATGCATTTCGAAACTCCTGAACAAATGCAGCAGTTATTAGAGAAAGAAGGAATAAGAGTGATAGACGACAAAATTGCCGATTTTGATAAAATATTCTGGGATCCGTTGACTGAACTTTGACTTGCCGTTTGCCGCACGCTACCGACGGTTGTGAATAGATGAAAAACTGTCTCGGGTCAGCAACTTACTTTTTAGCGTACTTCCAGTTTCGTCCTTTTCCTTCAGCAATCCATTCTATTGCCGTTGCCATTCTGCGGTCACGCGTCTCTTCTGTTTTTGCTTCGGTAATCCACTGCACGTATTCTCTTTTGTGAGAACTGGGAAAGCTATCGAAAACGGTTTGAGCTTTTTTATTTCTTTTTAGTGCGGACAAAAAGTAATCGGGTACAATCAACTCTGAAACTGGTCTTTTTTCCTTTTGCGGAATCTTAATTCGTTCATCATTTAACTTCTTCGCCTGTTTTATCAGTTCTACGATCGCTTTTTCCGGCGGCAGATCTTTTAAACTTGTAATTTTTCCGAAGTGACCCATTGCTGCTCCACCTTGAGCCGCTCTGTCCTGCAAATATCCTTTTGGATCATTTAGCATAGCAGCTTTCCAAAAATTGAAGGCGCAATGGCTTTTAAACGCAGCCATGCTACACATTATGCCTTTATAATCGAAATGCGGAAAGCTCCACTTCATTGTTTCTTCTACTTCGGGACAACCTTGATGAACAAGTTTGCGCAAGTGTGTAAGAATGGGCTTTGCGAAGTCTGCAGATTTCTCGATGTAAGCATCGATTCGGGAATCAGTTTTGGGCATAGAAATAATTTTCTGTTTTAAAGGTAGCAAACAGAAAAAATTATCAACGCGGTTGTGTCTAAATTGCGAAAGAAAAAAGTTGGTTATGAACATTATTGATCTATTGTTGAAAGAGTTCGACGAAGAAGCGCAAAGAACACGCAGAATGCTCGAAAGAATTCCCGAAGACAAATGGGATTATAAGCCGCATGAAAAAAGTATGGTTTTCAAATATCTCGTTGTTCATTTAGCAGAACTACCCTCCTGGGTGGCGATGATGACGACTGACGAACTCGATTTTGCAAAAATGGACTACAAACCAACGGAAGTTAACAGCCGCGAAGATGTGTTGAACCTGCACGAAAAATCAATAGAGCAAGGACGGGCGACACTGCAAAAAGCAAGAGAAGATGATCTGGTGGGCTCCTGGACTTTGCGAAAAGGGGAGCAAATATTTATGACCATGAGTAAGTATGAATTGATCCGACATTCGTTAGCTCAAACTATTCATCATCGTGCACAACTTGGTGTTTATCTGCGCCTGTTAAATATTCCCATTCCCGGAACTTACGGACCAAGTGCCGACGAAGGATTTTAGAATATGAAAATTGCACAGGATAAGTGGCGACACTTTTATGTGGGAGCAGCGTTGGGCTTCTTTCTTCAATTGGTTGCCGTTGCGCTGCTACCATTTTCCACCCTGATTGCAACGGCAATAGTGTTCTTTCTGGTGGTAGCAGCAAGCTATGGGTTCGAACTTCTTTCACTCGTCATTAGGAGAGGCCACTATGACATAATGGATGCTGTTGCCGGTGTTATCGGTGGCGCACTTGGAATGGGCGTTGTATTAATCGGTGATCTTTTTATTTAATTTTTCGGAATGGACTTCGTTCTACTTCAGGTTTTCGACAATTATATAGATGCGCACATCGTAAAGGGAAGATTAGAAGCAGAAGGAATTACGTGCTGGTTGAAAGATGAACACCTCAGCGCCGTTATTGTAGATCCGGTGCTAACGAAGGCAATTGCCGGAATTAAATTGATGGTCGCCGCGGACCAGTTTGAAACGGCTTCTCAACTATTAAACTCTCCACCTGCAATTGACTGATTGCTGCTCGAAACAACTTTTCCACCAACGTTTATAACCATTTTTGGAGGCGTCTGCGCACGAGGGTAATTTGCCCCAAAGCCAATTGATATGAAATTGAACCAAAGAAAATCAACGCACGTTTTTGCTGACAATAAATCCATCGCTGTAGAATATTGTTTTACAAAAAACGATGTGTGCGGACAACAACCAGGAGCAAGAAAAGTTTGGGTAACAATAAATTTCTGCAACCCGCAAACAAAACATATTGAGCGGCTGCGACTTTCAGAACCGCAAAGCATTTTGGAAGCAAGCGACCAGGAAATTAAAGAGTTTATTGAAAGAGAGGTGGAGTGTTTTTTTAAACATTGCGATGAAGAAACACATACATTCTCGAGGTAATAAAGTTTAGATTATTCTGCTGTTTTGCCTTGCTTTGCACCATGAGCAAAGCCATTAACCCAACAGGCGAAAAGCAATTAGCGGGTGCTGTGCACAATTTCAATGCTGGACCTTCCATATTGCCTAAAGAAGTCTACGAGCAAGCATCTGAAGCAATCATTGACTACAAGAACTCTGGCCTTTCCATTTTAGAAATTGGTCACCGCACCTCAACTTTCCAGGAAATAATTGATGAAGCGATCACCCTGGCAAAAGAGCTGATGCAGTTGAACGGGGAACATGATGTGCTTTTTCTTCATGGTGGTGCATCTACCCAGTTTTTTCAGGTGCCAATGAATTTACTGGATGAGAACAAAACAGCGTCTTACACCGACACAGGCATCTGGGCTGCAAAAGCAATGAAAGAAGCAAAGCTTTTCGGCAATGTGGATGTCGTATGCAGTTCCAAAGAAAAAAATTACACCTATTTACCAAAGCAGTTTGACGTAAATCCGCAATCTGCTTACCTCCATATTACCACTAACAACACGGTATACGGCACACAATGGCAGGACCTGTCCACTTTCTACAACCGCCAGGTGCCATTAGTTGCTGACATGAGCAGCGATGTCCTTAGCAGGCAAATTGACTTCAACAAATTTGTTTTGATATATGCCGGCGCACAAAAAAACATTGGAGCTGCGGGGGTGAATATGGTTGTTATAAACAAACAATGTCTTGGAAAAGTCACTCGCCAACTGCCAACCATGATGGACTATCGCAATCACATAGAAGCCGGTTCGCTGCTGAACACACCTCCGGTTTTTGCGATCTACATCTGCATGCTTACACTTAAATGGCTAAAGAAAATTGGCGGCATTGCAGAAGCAGAAAAAAGGAATAATGAAAAGGCAAACCTGTTCTATTCCACACTTGATGCGCTGCCAATTTTTACGGGCACCGTCGCCAAAGAGGATCGCAGCAAAATGAATGCATCATTTGTGGCGAAAGACGATGCAATTGAAAAAGAATTTCTCGACCTGTGCAAAAAAGAAAATATGATCGGACTGAAAGGTCACCGAACTGTCGGTGGTTTCCGTGTATCTATGTACAATGCGTTGCCTCTTGAAAGTGTAAAAGAGCTGACGGATTTAATGATTTATTTTGCACACCGCAAATCCTGATCATGGCTACAATTAAACCCTTCAAAGCACTACGACCGCACAGAGAGTACGCAGCACAAGTGGCATCCAAACCGTACGATGTACTCACATCGGAGGAAGCACGAAAGGACGTTTCAAACAATTTGCTTTCTTTTCTACATGTAACGAAATCAGAAATTGATTTGCCTGCAGAAACCGATGTTCATGGTGAGGAGGTTTATACGAAAGCCAAAGTCAATCTGCAAAATTTAATTGATAAGAAAATCCTTTTTCAGGAAGAAAAACCTTGCTATTACATCTACCAGTTATCGTGGAAGGGAAAAACACAAACAGGATTGGTGTGCCTTTCATCCATTGATGATTACCGGAACGACATTATAAAAAAACATGAGTATACCAGACCTGAAAAAGAAAAAGACCGCATTGATCACATTCGGGCTACACGTGCACAAACCGGCAATGTGTTTTTAGCCTGCAGAGAAAATAAAGATCTTAGCGATGTTCTTCATCTATGGAAGGAACAAAACTTTGCCGAGTACTCTTTTACTGCAGACGATGGCGTGACGCATACGGTGTGGGTTGTTAATGCTCTTGCCACCATTGACATTATTACGAATATTTTTCTTGAAAGCGTTCCGGAGACATACATTGCCGATGGCCATCACCGCGCAGCATCAGCTGCAAAAGTGAGTGAAGAGTTTCGCGACAATGAAGAAGCACAATTTTTTCTCACCACCATTTTCACTGCAGATCAATTATCAATTCTCGACTACAACAGAGTGGTGAAAGATCTAGCCGGATTAGATGACAACGAATTTATGGCAAGGCTTTCTGAAGATTTCGAAGTTCAAAAAAGTGATGAGCCTTTTAAACCTGCGTCGCCGAGGCAGTTTGGAATGTTTCTGAATGGTGGATGGTACAAGCTGACTGCGAAAGATAACACGTACGGGGAAGGTCCGGTCGATTCACTAGATGTGACAATTCTTTCAAACAACGTTTTACAAAAAATCCTAAATATACAAGATCAGCGCACGGACAGTCGTATTGATTTCGTTGGCGGCATTCGCGGCTTAGGTGAGTTGGAGCAGAAAGTAAGCAGTGGCGATTGGAAAGTGGCATTCACTTTGCACCCTGTGGGCATTCAGCAGCTTTTTGAGATCGCTGACAGCGGCCAGGTAATGCCTCCAAAAAGTACGTGGTTCGAACCCAAGTTGCGGGATGGCTTACTTACTCATTGCTTCTGATAAAGAAATTGTTATTTTACCTGCTCCGGCATCAAACGTGGAGCTTTTTACTTTTATTTGAAATATGAAACACCTCTTCATTGCTCTTTTTTTCGCTGCAGCCACTGTTTCTGTTGGCGCACAATCCCAATCTTCTCCGCACGAAACAGCATATTCTTTCCTGAGATCAGGAGACTACGAAAATGCAATCCTGGTTTTAAATAAGGCACTTGAAAATGACGCAACCAATCAGCAGCTTTTGCAAGATTTGGCAATGTCGTATTTTATGAAAAAGGATTTCTCCAAAGCAAAAGATGTAGTTACAGGACTGCTGGACCGTGACGATGCCGATGTAGTTACCTATCAAATCGCAGGTAATGTTTATCGCAAGTTGGAGGAAATAAAAGATGCTGAAAAGATGTACAAAAAGGCGCTGAAAAAATTTCCGAACAGCGGTCCGTTGTACAATGAATTTGGTGAGCTTCTTCAGGCGAAACAAGATTTTCCAGCCGCTATAAAAAGTTGGGAGAAGGGCATTGAAATGGATCCTTCCTATCCCGGCAATTACTTCAATGCTGCAAGCTATTACAGCAATACGAACAATAAAATTTGGACAATTATTTACGGCGAAATTTTCGCAAATATGGAGCACCTCACCGAACGCGGAACAGCCATGAAGAAAATTTTGCTAAATGCTTACAAAGAAAAATTGTTCAACAAGACAGACGAAGGAAAAGACAAAAGTGATTTTGCAAAAGCGGTGCAGGAAACATTTGACAAACAGCGCCCTCTGATCGGAAAAGGACTAACACCACAGACTTTGACAATGATCAGAACGAAATTTATTCTTGATAGGTTTCCAAAATATGGTAACAAATACCCTTACAAACTTTTTG
>JAEZJD010000140.1 GCA_023436425.1 Bacteroidota bacterium
CATCCCGTCAGCGGATTGGCGAGGGAGAGAAATACTTCTGGTGAAACAGTTACTACAGGCGGCTCTGGTTTTGGAATCATGGCTATCATTGCAGCCATACACAGAAACTTTATTTCCCGTGCGCAAGGGCTGGCCCGAATGCAGACCATTGTAGATTTTCTGAAAAATAAAGGTGCAAAGTTTCATGGCGCCTTTCCGCATTGGCTGAATGGCACTACCGGCGCTGTGCAACCGTTCAGCACCAAAGATGATGGAGCCGACCTGGTGGAAACATCATTTCTTATAGAAGGGTTGCTGTGTGCACGACAATACTTCAACGGCGCGGATGCAGCAGAAACGGCTTTGCGCAATGACATTAATGCAATCTGGCAAGGAGTGGAATGGAACTGGTTCCGGCAGAACAATCAAAATGTTTTATACTGGCATTGGAGTCCAAACTTTAACTGGGAAATTAACCTGCCGATAAAAGGATGGAACGAATGCCTTGTTACATATGTGCTTGCAGCATCTTCTCCCACTAATTCTATTCCGAAGATTGTTTATGATGCCGGATGGGCAAACAACGGCGCTATGAAAAATGGGAACACCTATTATGGGTATCAGCTTCCGCTTGGTCCGCCATACGGCGGGCCGCTATTTTTGGAACACTACTCATTCATGGGTATAAATCCTAAAAACTTAACTGACCAATATGCAAACTATGAGCTGCAAACAAGGAATCATACACTTATCAATTATGAGTACTGCAAGGCGAATCCAAAAGGCTATGACGGCTATAGCGAAGCATGTTGGGGATTGACGGCAAGCGATATACCCGGTGGCTACGCCGCAAGCTCACCAACCAGCGACAGGGGCGTTATTGCACCTACTGCAGCACTTTCGTCTTTTCCATACACACCAACAGAATCGTTGAAAGGGCTAAAGTTCTTCTACTACAAACTAGGCGATAAACTTTGGGGTGAATACGGGTTTTACGATGCTTTCTCTTTGCAGGACCAATGGTTTGCCTCTTCGTACCTTGCGATTGACCAGGGACCAATCATGGTGATGATAGAGAATTACCGCAGCGGATTATTATGGAATCTGTTTATGAGTTGCCCTGAAATTAAAACAGGAATGAAAAGTCTTGGTTTTCAAAGCCCTCATCTTTAAAAGCTAACACGTGTCGCGATTGAACGCAATATCAATCATTTTTCTACTGCTGTTTTCCTGCACGAGCCATAAAAACATTCGTCTGGATCTGGTTACTCTTTCGCCTGATGATAATACAATGCTAACAGATGTGCAGCGGACTACCTTTCAATATTTTTGGGATGCAGCGGAGCCAACCAGCGGACTGGCAAGAGAGCGTTATCACCTGGATGGCGTGTACCCAAGCAATGACAAAAATGCAGTGACTTCTGGCGGTAGCGGATTTGGAGTAATGGCTATTCTGGTCGGTATCCATCGAGGCTTTATTTCTAGAGAGCAAGCGGTGGAACGCTTTGAAAAAATTTTAAACTTTCTGGAAACCGCAGACCGGTTTCACGGCGCCTGGCCACACTGGTGGAACGGAGAAACCGGTAAAGTAAAACCGTTTGGTAAAAAAGATGACGGTGGTGATCTGGTAGAGACATCTTTTATGATTCAGGGGTTGTTGTGCGTACGTCAATACTTTAAGAACGGTAATAGCAAAGAACAAGCGATAGCAGCACGAATTGACAAGTTGTGGCGACAAGTGGAATTTGATTGGTATCGCAATGGAAAAAATGTTCTGTATTGGCACTGGAGCCCAAACTATGGTTGGGAGATGAACTTTCCTGTAACAGGATATAATGAGTGTCTGATAATGTACATTCTCGCAGCTGCTTCTCCCTCGCACTCAGTACCTGCGGCAGTGTACGATGAAGGGTGGGCGAGAGGTGGCAGAATAAGAGATACTGTTACCACCTACGGGTACACCTTAACGCTTTCTCATAATAGTGCGCCAAAGTATGGTGGCCCTTTGTTTTGGGCTCACTACTCTTATCTTGGTTTGGACCCACGCGGATTAAAAGATCAGTATGGCGATTATTGGGAGAACAATAAGAACCAAACTCTAATTAACCGGGAATGGTGTATCGAAAATCCATTAAAATGGAAGGGCTATGGACCGCAAAGCTGGGGACTTACAGCCAGTTATTCTGTACGTGGATACGCAGGTCATGCACCCGGTGAGAAAAGAGATTTGGGAGTGATAGCGCCAACGGCTGCATTATCGTCGATACCCTATACTCCGGAATATTCGATGGAAGCGATGAGGCATTGGTACAATGAAATGAAAGACACACTGTACGGTCCCTACGGCTTTTATGATGCGTTTAGCGAAACAGCTCAATGGTTTCCGAAAAAATACCTGGCCATAGATCAAGGACCAACAGTAGTAATGATTGAAAATTTCAGAAGTGGCTTATTGTGGAATTTATTTATGAGTTGTCCTGAAGTGAAGGAGAGTTTGAAAAAACTAGGTTTTCAAAGTCCGCATTTGAATAGATAAAGAGGAAAACATTTTCAATAATAATTTTTGTTTTTGCCATCACTCTGTTGATTACATCAGAGTCTGCATTTGCACAACAGGAAATTAAAATCATGTCGTACAACATTCGCCTTGATCTGTCGTCAGATGGTGAAAACAGGTGGGACAAAAGGAAAGATAAAGTTGCCGCTTTGATGAACTACTATGAATCTGATTTCATCAGTTGCCAGGAAGTTCTACATAATCAGTTGACATACTTAATGGACAACTTAAAAGAATATGATTACATAGGTGTAGGTCGTGATGATGGAAAAAATGCCGGTGAATATTCATGCCTTTTCTTCAGGAAAAATAAGTTTGCCCTCCTTCAACAAAGTACGTTTTGGCTGTCGCCTACACCGGCTATTCCCTCCAAAGGATGGGATGCTGCCTATAATAGGGTTTGTACATATGGGCTGTTCAGAAACAAAAGAACCAAACAAAAGTTTTGGGTGTTTAACACACATTTCGATCATGTTGGTACTGTCGCCAGGCTGCAGTCAGCCAAATTAATTCTGAAAAAAATTTCTGAAGTTAACAGCAATCACTATCCTGTCATTTTAACCGGGGATATTAATTCCAAACCTTCTGAACCACCTGCTCAATTGTTGCTGACACAAATGAAAAATACAAGAGAAAATAGCCTGGAGTCGCCGTATGGCCCAGTGGATACATGGAACGCTTTCGAGTTTGATAAAGTGCCTGCGGGGTGCATCGATTATATATTTATCAACAAAACACCTAAGCTGTCGGTTAAAAAATTTGCAACGATCACCGATTCGTACGAAAAAAAATATCCATCCGATCATTTTCCCATCTTAGCTACATTAATAATGAGCAAAAGATGACAAACAACCTTTTTTCTCCATGAAGAACCTAATGCTTTTTCTTGTGATGATTTTTTCCTGCTGCATTACTTCTGCACAGAAAGCGCAAAAGACCTATTGCAATCCCATCAATATAGATTATGGCTACACACCTATTCCCAACTTTGCTACATGGGGAAGACATCGCGCAACCGCCGATCCGGTAATAGTAAACTATAAGGGTGACTTCTATCTCTTCTCCACTAACCAGTGGGGTTACTGGTGGAGTTCCGACCTGTTACAATGGAATTACATTTCGCGACGATTTCTGCGTCCATGGAACACGGGAACGTTCGATGAATTATGTGCACCGGCCGTAGGCATTATAGGAGATACGATGATTGTTTTTGGTTCAACGTACACAACGAATTTTTCTATATGGATGAGCACGAATCCGAAAAAAAATGAATGGAAACCGCTTGTAGATTCGTTTGAAATTGGCGGATGGGATCCATCATTTTTTACAGATGATGATGGACGGCTTTACATGTATAACGGCAGCAGTAATCGCTGGCCAATGTATGGTGTAGAACTGAATCGCCAAACGTTTCAACCGATCGGAACTCGTAAGGAAATGTATACGCTGGAGCACTGGCGCTACGGGTGGCAGCGGTTTGGTGAACACATGGATAATACTTTTCTAGATCCTTTCATTGAAGGTTCCCACATGACAAAGTATAACGGAAAATATTACTTGCAATATGGCGCTCCGGGTACTGAGTTTAGTGGCTATGCGGATGGATTGTTAATTGGAAATAATCCATTAGGGCCTTTCCGTCCTGCATCGGACCCTTTGAGCATGAAACTGGGTGGTTATGTAAGAGGTGCAGGGCATGGCGCCACTTTTCAGGATAATGACAAAAACTGGTGGCATGTGGCTACAACAGTTGTATCGGTGAAGAATACCTTTGAACGCAGAATAGCCATGTGGCCCGCAGGCTTTGATACAGGTGGAAACATGTGGTGCAGCACAGCTTTCGGCGACTACCCGCATTATCTGCCACACAGTGTTGATAAAAAAGCGAAAAACGAATATGATCCGCTAAAATACTTTACCGGATGGATGCTCCTGAATTACAACAAACCGGTACAAGTGTCGTCGACTCTTGGCGGATATGTGGCTAACAATGCTGTTGATGAATTGATGAAAACCTACTGGAGTGCTGCTACCGGTAATTCTGGCGAGTGGATACAAACGGATTTGGGAAATGTTTCCACCGTGAACGCCATTCAAATTAATTACGCAGATCAGGATGTGGACAGCAATCGGCTTGGTAAGTTCAACGGACAATATCATCAATACAAACTTTATTATTCTGAAGACGGAAAACAGTGGAACCTGTTGGTAGATAAAAGCAATAACACCAAAGATGTTCCGCATGATTATGCGGAGTTGCAAACTCCGGTGAAGGCGAGGTATATAAAACTGGAAAACAACCACATGCCTACGGGAAAATTTGCCATCAGCGGACTTCGTGTTTTTGGAAAAGGAAATGGAAAAACACCAGCACAAGTGCAGGACTTTGTTGTATTGCGTACGGAAAAAGACAAAAGAAGTGCGTTCATTAAATGGCGTCCGGGGGACAATGCTTTTGCTTATAATATTTACTACGGAACTTCTCCTGATAGGTTATATAACTGTGTTATGGTGCATCAGAACAATGAATATTGGATGAAAGCTATGGACAGGAATGTGCCATATTATTACACCATCGAAGCGATAAATGAAAATGGAGTCTCCCCAAGAACAAAAGTGATAAAAGTTGAATGATGATGTTGGGAGAACGTATAAACCGGTAAGTTGGAAAGACCAAATGTTAACCGCTCTTTCAAAATCATTTCTTCTGAACCCAAAACAAAGAGATGAAAACGTAACGAATGGAGGGCAAAAGAATATCGCAAATGAAATATTGTAAATACATTTTTGTCGTTTTGGTTGCGCTTTCTGTACAACATTCTTTTGCGCAAAAAAGTCCCTTTTATAATGAAGTTGCAAACTTCAAAAAGCAAGATAGCATGGCACCGCCGCCGTCGAACGCTATATTGTTTATTGGCAGCTCCTCGTTCACTATGTGGAAGGATGTAAAGGAATACTTTCCCGGCAAACAGATAATAAACCGCGGCTTTGGCGGCAGCTCATTATCCCATTTAATCCAATATTTCGATCAGGTGGTGCAACCATACAAACCAAAGCAGGTTGTAATTTACTGTGGTGAGAATGATCTTACAGTCGATACAGTTTCACCTGAATTAGTTTTTTACCGTTTTATGCAGCTTTTTTCAATGCTGCGACAATTGGATAACGACTTGCCGATAGTGTATATTTCTATTAAGCCGAGTCCTAGCAGGCAATCGCTTATGTCGCGCATGGAAGTCACAAACAAACTCATAAAAAAATTTTTGAAGAAGCAGCCTTACACAATCTTTGTTGATGTGTATCACGCGATGTTAAAACGCGGTGAGCCCGATGAATCTTTATTTATAGCTGACAGGCTGCACATGAATGCCAAAGGTTATCATATTTGGCAAAGAAAGCTGCAACCCGTTCTACTGAAATGATTGGCTTTCTCTAAATCTTCCTAAACAAATGGTGTAACAAGGCAAAGGAGTTTCAAACGGCCACTCGCACAGCTTGTTCAAAGTGTAAGTACTTTTGATCATCAGTTTCAACAAAAAAAGATGACCATGAAAATGTTGAGAAATCTAGGCGCAATTTTCTTTTTAGTTCTTTTATTCTTCAACAATGTATCTGCTCAAAACTCAAAAGATTCAAAGATGAACACCTTCATCACTAATCTGATGAAGCGAATGACCTTAGACGAAAAAATTGGACAGCTAAACCTGCTAACACCCGGCGGAGGCATACTTACCGGTGCTGTTGTAAATCCTGATGTTGAAAAGAAAATCAAAACGGGAAGTGTGGGTGGCTTATTCGGCATAACAGGGGTAGAAAAAATCCGGAAGGCACAAGAACTGGCAGTCACGGGCAGCAGGTTAAAAATACCGTTGCTCTTCGGATCAGATATTATCCATGGATACAAAACTACTTTTCCCATTCCGCTTGCATTGTCCTGCAGCTGGGACATACCAATTATTCAGAAAACGGCTCGTATTGCCGCAATCGAATCCACTGCAGATGGACTTAACTGGACATTTTCACCAATGGTGGACATTGCTCGTGACCCACGCTGGGGACGGGTAGCGGAAGGTGCAGGCGAAGATCCATTTTTGGGTTCTGAAATTTCAAAAGCTATGGTAAGAGGCTACCAGGGCACGAACCTTGCGGCGGACAACACACTCTTGGCGTGTGTAAAACACTTTGCTCTATATGGCGCTGCAGAAGCCGGACGTGATTATAATACTGTGGATATGAGTAAAGTGAAAATGTATGAATACTACCTGCCGCCCTACAAGGCTGCTGTAGATGCAGGCGTCGGTAGCGTAATGACATCGTTCAATGAGATTGATGGCATTCCTGCTACGGGAAACAAATGGTTGTTGACCGATTTGCTCAGAACACAATGGGGTTTCCGTGGTTTTGTTGTTACAGATTACACGGCGATCAACGAAATGATAGATCACGGCAGTGGCGATTTGCAAACCGTATCGGCAATGGCGCTTCGGGCAGGTACTGATATGGATATGGTGGGGGAAGGGTTTTTAGCAACGCTAAAAAAATCGTTGCAGCAGGAAAAAGTTACTTTAAAGCAGATTGATGATGCTTGCAGAAGAATACTGGAAGCAAAGTACAAACTCGGTTTGTTCGATGATCCGTATCGCTATACAAACGCGGAGAGGGCATCAAGGGAAATTAGGTCCGCTGACAAAATTCAAGCGGCACGAGAAGCTGCAACTAAATCAATTGTACTTCTGAGAAATGAAAATGGAACATTGCCGCTAAAAAAACAGGGAACTATTGCATTGATTGGTCCACTTGCGGATGATAGGTCGAACATGACCGGCACATGGACGGTAAGTGGCGATCGTCAGCTTTCGATTTCAGTATTGCAGGGAATGAAAAATATGGCAGGTGCCAACGTCAATATTATTTACGCAAAAGGAGCAAACATTACCGACGATACAGCGCTGGTGAGAACTACGAATATTTTTGGTGGAAGGGTAGAGATAGACTCCGTGGCATCTGACAAATTGCTTGCAGCTGCTGTTGAAACAGCAAACCGTGCGGATGTAATAGTGGCTGTCGTAGGCGAGGGTTCAGAATTCAGCGGAGAAGCTGCAAGTCGCTCTGATATCACGTTACCTGCCAGCCAGAAAAAGTTACTCGCCAGCTTAAAAGCCACGGGTAAACCATTGGTTGTAGTAATGATGTCCGGTAGACCGCTTGCTCTCGAATGGGAAAACTCGATAGCGACATCGCTTTTGCAGGCGTGGCACCTCGGGCATGAAGCGGGTAACGCAGTTGCGGATATACTGTTCGGACATTACAATCCGTCGGGCAAGTTGTCAATGACTTTTCCGAGAAACGTGGGTCAAATTCCAATTTACTACAATCATAAAAACACGGGTCGACCGCAAGGTGCTGGTCCTACACAAAAATTTCGATCGAACTATCTCGATGTTCCTAACAGTCCATTGTTTCCATTTGGATATGGTCTTAGCTATACTACCTTTAACTATTCTGACGTGAGGTTGAACAAAACGACTATGCTAAAGGATGGAACAATCACTGCAACAGTCACGGTGACGAACAGTGGCAATTATGATGGAGACGAAGTCGTTCAATTATACATTCAGGATGTGTATGCATCAGTAACCCAGCCGGTAAAAAAATTAAAAGGATTTCAAAAGATTTTTCTTCACAAAGGTGAAAGCCGCAACGTGACTTTTACCATAACAGAGGAAACAGTCAAGTTTTTCAACAGCGACTTGAAATGGATTTCTGAACCGGGAGATTTTCGTCTGTTTATCGGCACCAGCAGTGACACCGTGAAGGAAGCGAGCTTTAAATTGACGAAGTGATCACACTTGCGTTCTCACAACGATCCAAAATATCCAGACTGATGCTGAAGCAGATGTTTTTCATAAGTTTCTTTTTGCAGCTGCTATCGAGCGTGGCAGCACAAGACACAAGCTTGTACGAAAAATATTGGTTTGTGCAGTCCGGGGACACAATGCCTTACCGGATCTTATTTCCCGAAAATTATGATGCGAGCAAAAGTTATCCTCTCGTTCTTTTTTTACACGGGCGTGGCGAAAGCGGAGATGATAATGAAAAACAACTAACCCATGGCGCAAGACTTTTTCTGCGGGACAGCATCCGAAAAAAATATCCGGCAATAGTTGTATTTCCGCAATGCAGTAATAAAAGTTATTGGAGTAATGTACAGGCGGTGATGCAAGGGAGTAAAACTGGTAAACGCACTTTTTATTTTGTTCCGGATGGCGAGCCTACATCAGCCATGCAACAAGTGTTGAATCTCGTTGATAATATTTTGCTCCGTTATCGCATTACAAAAGAGCAGGTATATGTAATGGGCCTTTCGATGGGTGGCATGGGTACTTTTGAGATCGTCAAGAGAAAACCGAAATTGTTCGCAGCGGCCATTCCAATTTGTGGTGGTGCAAACCCTGCTACCGCGAAGCAACTTAGAAAAACAAAATGGTGGATTTTTCACGGAGCGAAAGATGATGTTGTCTCGCCTTCCTTTTCCGAAGCGATGGTAGAGGCGTTAAGAATGAAAAACGCTTCTGTGAAATTTACTTTATATCCTGCCGCCAACCACAACAGCTGGGATGCTGCGTTTGCTGAGCCACAGCTGTTGTCGTGGCTTTTTTCCCAAAAGAAATAATGAATTGATTGAAAACAAAAAAGCTGCATTCTAATTTGCAGCTTTTTTTGTGTTGTCGTTCTGCGGACCGGACGGGACTCGAACCCGCGACCTCCGCCGTGACAGGGCGGCATTCTAACCAACTGAACTACCGATCCTTTTCTGTTGGGGCAGCAAAAATAATCGTCTTTTTAATTGTAGCAAAAACAAAAGTCGAATTCAATTGTTAATAGCACATCAGCAGATTCGATAATCGCTCCCATTAAATAATATCCAGTGCCAGTACGAAGAAAGTTGTGACAAATGGAAGAATCAGCGTGAGCCAGGGCCAATGTCCGATGATTGCCACAGCAAGCGCCAAACAAGAAACCAGAAACAAAATCCAGTACAAACCTTTTGATCTTTTGCGAACTTCCATTGATAATAGTTTGCGCAAAAATAATTGAGTCGGATCTAATGGTAAAACAATTTCCAAACGGCTCAAACGCAGCATTCATTACTTTCGTTTTTTCTATTCAGCGTCACTTAATCAGCCTTAATGAGAATTGATTTTTATTTGCGGTTCACCACAAGTTTTGGACAGTCACTTTTTATTTCCGGCAATGTGCCCGCATTGGGCAGTGACCTCGATTCGCAACTTTTCCCTCTGCAGTATCAGGACCAGGATTTTTGGCATAGCTCGGTGGAAGTTGATCCGGCCGAATTGAAGAACATTCACTACAGATATTTACTGCTCGATGAAAATGGCGAACTGATTAGAGAGGCGGAGAAGGAGAGGACACTTCAGCTAAAAAGGTTGGCAGAAAACGTAGTAGTCATTGATACATGGAACGATCAGGCTTTGTTCGAGAATGCTTTTTTTACCGCACCATTCAAAGAAGTTTTCTTCCCGCACCACAAAAAAACACGGACGAAGAAGCCGGATCATTTTTCTCATATAATTAAAGTAAAAGCTCCGCTGCTTTCTGCCAACGAAACTATTTGCATCTTAGGCAGCGACCCGTTGGGCAATTGGAATTCAGACAATCCATTGCTGCTTCAAAAAAGTGGTGACTGGTTCAACGGCTATTTCGACTTGTCAGCTGCAGCTTTCCCTTTGTTCTACAAATACGGCGTGTACAACACGAAGAATGAAGAATTTGTGTGCTACGAAAACGGCGATAACAGAGTACTCCACAACTTTGGAAGCGATGACGAAAAAACCACTGTTGTTCACGACAGTTTTGTGCGGCTGCCTAATGACGTTTGGAAGGCGGCGGGAGTTGCTATTCCGGTTTTCAGTTTGCGCAGCAATAACAGTTTTGGTGTTGGCGAATTTGTCGATTTAAAATTACTGGTTGATTGGGCGAAGCAAACAGGCATTCGCCTCATTCAGATATTGCCTGTTAACGACACTTCGGCAACACACACCTGGAAAGACTCGTATCCGTACGCTGCAATTTCAGCATTTGGATTACATCCGCTTTACCTCAATCTACAAAAAGTTGCCGGGAAGAAATTTGCCGACAAAGTGAAGGCGCTTGCAAAAAAACAAAAGCAGTTGAATGCACTTGCTGAAGTGGATTACGAGCAGGTAATGCATTTTAAGATCAGCATGCTGCGTGAAATTTATGAGGCGGCAGAAATGAGTTTTTTGCAGGAAGCCGACTACAAAAGCTTTTTCGAAGAAAACAAAAATTGGTTGGTGCCGTACGCCGCATTTTGTTTTTTGCGCGATAAGTACGGCACATCAGATTTTTATAAATGGAAAAGCAACAGCGTCTATAATGAAGATGAAATCGAAAGACTTTCATCGCCCAGGTCAAGAGCATACTTTCAGGTCGCATTCCACTATTTTCTGCAGTATCATTTGCATTTACAATTGAAAGATGCAGTTGATTATGCGCACAAAAACGGAATAGCGTTCAAAGGAGATATCCCAATCGGTATTTATCGTTATGGATGCGATGCGTGGACTGCACCCGAGTTATATAACATGGAGATGCAGGCCGGTGCACCGCCTGATGATTTCACGATAAAAGGGCAGAACTGGGGTTTCCCAACGTACAATTGGAAGCGCATGGAGGCTGATCATTTTGAATGGTGGCGCCAACGTTTTCATCAAATGAGTAACTACTTCGACGCCTTTCGTATTGATCATATTCTTGGGTTTTTCCGCATCTGGAGCATACCTGTTGACTCGGTTGAGGGAATTGTCGGAAGATTTATTCCTGCCTTGCCCGTTACAGTTCATGAATTTGGAGAAAGAGGAATTTGGTTTGATTATGACCGGTTGTGTAAGCCATACATTACCGATCAAATTATTGATCAATTGTTTGGTGCGGACGGGGACAGAGTAAAGGAAACATTTTTGGTTGACAACAATCGCGGCGGCTACGATTTGCGTGAGGAGTTTAACACACAAAAAAAGGTTGATGAATATTTCTCCAATCAGAACGAAGGAGAAAACGGAGCGCTACTGAAGCAAGGTCTTTTTGATCTCATCACAAACGTTATTTTATTTGAACGACCTGACTCGGATAGACAACAATTTGATTTTAGAATTTCCATCGAAAATATTTCGTCATATCAACAACTCGACGACAACACAAAAGGAAAGTTGTACGAGCTATACATAAATTATTTTTTTAGAAGGCAGGATGATTTTTGGGAGAAGGAGGCGATGAAAAAATTGCCTGCGTTAAAAGAAGCTACCAACATGCTTGTTTGTGGTGAAGATTTAGGAATGGTTCCACATTCGGTGCCAAAAGTCATGAAGTCGCTCGGCATCCTCAGTTTGGAAATTCAACGGATGCCGAAGGATATCAACCTGCAATTTTTTCATCCGAAAGATGCTCCGTACTTGTCGGTCGTAACTCCTTCCACTCACGACATGAGCACTGTTCGCGGCTGGTGGGAAGAAGATCGCGAAAGAACCCAACAATTTTTTACTGCAATGCTCGGCGAGCAAAGTGCGGCGCCATATTTCTGCGAGCCGTGGGTTAACCGTGCAATCGTGTTGCAGCATTTATATTCACCTGCGATGTGGAGTATTTTTCAACTCCAGGATTTATTGGGTATGAGCGATTCGTTGCGCAGGGAAAATCCTGCTGAAGAAAGAATTAATGATCCGGCAAATCCAAACCATTATTGGAACTACCGCATGCACATTCCGCTGGAGCAGTTGATAAAAGAAAAGGAATTCAATAGCGAGTTGAAAGATTATGTGAAGAACAGTGGACGGGGTTAAGTCAATTATTTTTGTGTAACCAGCTGTTGTACTACTATAATGCTTCCGTTGTGTCACTCACTTGTGCGTTCGGTTCGCTACTGTACAAATGGTTTCATTATATTTTTAATCGCCGTACCATTAACGCATTGATTCATTAGCATGAAAGTTTCTTATCAATCCTACGATCTCAAATTTCGCCATCCATTCACGATCTCAAGGGGGACAAAAACACATCAGCCAACTTTAATAGTCAAACTTGAGCATCTTGGTTTAGTGGGCTACGGCGAAGCTCCTGCCATTTCCTACTATCACATTCCGGTAGAAAAAATGATTGAAGACCTGGAGCAGAAGAGAATTCTCGTTGAAAAATTCGCTTTCACCGAACCCGAAAGATACTGGCATTATCTCCATCACCTTTTTCCGCAAAATTCATTTCTGGTCTGTGCACTCGATATTGCCGGTTGGGATCTCTATGGAAAAATGAAGGAGAGACCCCTGAAAGAGTTGTGGACAACAAACGAACCGAGATCCCCTATATGCGATTACACAATCGGTATCGACACCGTTGAGAAAATGGTAGAAAAGATGCAGGAAAAACCTTGGCCCATTTACAAAATCAAATTAGGAACAGACCGCGATATCGAAATAATGCAAGCACTGCGCAAACACACTGACAGCATCATTCGAATAGATGCAAATGCTGCATGGAATGCAGAAGAAGCGTTAGAAAAAATAAATGCTTTCAAAGATTTGAACGTCGAATTCATAGAGCAGCCACTCGCTAAAGCTGATTGGGATGGTATGAAATGGCTCTTTGAAAGGTCACCATTGCCGTTGATTGCGGATGAAGCGTGTGTGGCAGAAAGCGATGTTGAAAAGTGCCATCATCATTTTCACGGAATAAATATTAAGCTCACCAAATGCAGCGGAATCACACCCGCTCTTCGAATGATTCAGCGTGCAAGAGAGTTGAACATGTCTGTCATGATTGGCAGCATGAACGAATCTTCAGTTGGTTCGGCTGCCATTGCGCACCTCATGCATCTTGCTGATTATATTGATGCTGATGGTCCGCTGCTGTTGCAGGAAGATGTCGCCAAAGGTCTCGTGTATCATTCCGATGGCACCATCGATACATCGTCGCAACCCGGATTAGGAATTCACTTTACCGATTTATTTCAGAAGTAAATTTTTGTTGTAGCATGTGCCGCTCATAGTAGCAGCATTCATCATCTGTTAAAAAGATGCTGTACTTATCTCTATTCAAACGATAAATAGCCGCGTCTTATCGAAAAGACTTTGCTAAGCAAAAGATTTTTCTATCTTGCGGCGGGCCTTACAATATCCAATGCGTAACCTGCTGATTATCCTTTGCATAACCATTTGCTGCCAAACTGCATCTGCTCAAGTTAGGATAGGCACTTTTGCCGGTATCTCAAATTATTACGGCGACCTCACTGACAAATTTTTTACTCGCTCAAAACCTGCTCTTGGACTAACGCTTAACTATGAGTTGTCCGAACAATTTAATGTGCGTGCAGGTTTAACTGTTGGTCGTCTTCAGGC
>JAEZJD010000268.1 GCA_023436425.1 Bacteroidota bacterium
CGCCGGGACTGCGTGGGGAAGCCGCTAAAAAATATATTGACGCAGGAATTTCGACAGATCACGAGTGCTTTACAAAAGAGGAAGCTCTGGACAAGTTGCACCATGGAATGAAAATTATTATTCGAGAAGGAAGTGCTGCAAAAAATTTCGAAGCGTTGATCGAATTGCTTCACGATTATCCTGACGATATCATGTTTTGCAGCGATGATAAACATCCGGATAGTTTAGTTGCCGGGCACATTAACCAACTGTGTGCAAGAGCCATTGACAAAGGAATTGATTTGTTTAAAGTGTTGCAGGCTGCATGCCTTAATCCTGTCAATCATTACAAATTAAAAGTGGGATTGCTGCGCCAAAATGATTTTGCAGATTTTATTGTAGTGAAGGACTTAAAAAGTTTCAAAGTGCTGCAGACGTACATCAACGGTGAGTTGGTGGCGGAGAATGGGAAAAGCAGAATTGACAATAGGCAATTAGCAGTGGGCAAGGAAATAAATAATTTCAGTTGCTCTGAAAAAAAGATTGAAGATTTTGCCTTCAACGCAATGTCTCAGAAAGAAATACTGCAATCGAATTGGATAGTGAATGACGGTTACGAAGGAATAATGCTTCCAGCTATCGAAGCTTTGGATGGGCAGCTCATTACCAATAAAGTTCCTTTCACACCCAAGGTTCGGAATGGTGTAGTGATCAGTGATGTTGACAATGACATTTTGAAAATAGTTGTTGTAAACCGCTACAAAGACGCACCAGTTGCAAAGGCTTTCATCAAAAACTTTGGCTTAAAAAAGGGAGCGATCGCCTCTTCTGTTGCACACGACTCACACAATATTGTGGCAGTAGGTGTAGATGACGAAAGTATTTGCCGGGCCGTTAACCTTGTCATCAAACATAAAGGTGGAGTCAGCTGTGTTGGCGGATCCGATGCTGAAGCCATTTTAGAGTTACCCGTCGGTGGACTAATGAGCACAGAAGATGGCTATGTAGTTGCAGAAAAATACTCCAGTATAGACAAAGCTGCTAAAGCGTTAGGCAGTCACCTTTCCGCTCCGTATATGACGCTCTCCTTTATGGCTTTGCTGGTGATTCCACACTTGAAGCTTAGTGATATGGGCTTATTTGATGGGGATGATTTTAAACTGGTGCAGATCGAAAGCACAGCAAACATCATGTGAGCCATCGTATTAGTTAGGCATCCTGACCAATCCACAGTGCACCGCCGATGCTGTTCCGGTCCGCGCCTGTAACCGATGAAAGCACATTGTATTCCTGCCTCCAACGCAATACGCCGATCAACGCCATGATCAATGCTTCTTTGTACATCACCAGGTTTTCATCAGGCACAACTACTTCGATACTCAACGATTTTAGTCTTTCCGACAGCCGCTCAACCATGAAGCCATTAAAGGCGCCGCCGCCGGTAATCAGTAATTGGCCAGTGGCGATTGGCTGCTGCTGGCTGCTGCTACGTGTAAATTGCAAATTGCTAATTGCCAATTCCGTTTGTGAGGCAACGTGTTCCACATACGTTCTCAATGCATCTGCATGTGAAAGCTTGTAAGATTCTATCATTGGGAAGATTACATCCGTTCCAAAATCATTCGCAAGTGATTTGGGGAAGGGTTGGCTGTAATACTCCAGTGCATTGAGTTTTTCCAATAGCTCATCATGAACATTCCCGGTTGCAGCCATTGCGCCACCTGCATCGTATTCTTTTCCTGCTTTGTTGGCGATGATGTTCAGAACCCGGTTAGCAGGGCAGATGTCAAACGCTATGTATTTATCCGGCAGGCTGCAGGAGATGTTTGCAATTCCTCCAATATTTAGAAACATGCTGTACTCGCGAAGCAGAAGCTTTTCTCCCACCGGAACAATTGGTGCTCCCTGCCCTCCGAATGCAATATCAAGTGCCCGCAGATCGCTTACCACTGGCAACCTTGTTTCGGCGGCAATTGCGGCACCGTCGCCCAGTTGGGCTGTCATTTTTCTTGCGGGGCGATGAAATGTGGTGTGCCCGTGCGATGCGATGAGTCCAACCTTATAATGCAGATGATTTTCTTCAATAAACCGATTAACCTGTTCACCTAAATAATGCCCATACTCGGTGTGGAGAAGTTGATAATCGAGAGCGGTCAGGGTTGTGGCATCACGCAATTTTTTTTTCCATTCTTCGCTGTAATCGTAACAATCGGCAGCGACAATCTCATAAGTCCACTTACCTGCATTTTCATTAAACTCTGAAAAAACAATGTCCAAGCCGTCCAGCGAACTTCCGCTCATTAAACCGATTGCTCTGTACAACATTTTCCAATTAATTTTGGCGAAGGTAGAAATTCAAAAATGGTCATCAATTTAAGTAAGGAGCATTCGTTAGTCAGCATTTGGGTAGCAGAACTTCGGGATGTAAACGTTCAGACAGACCGCATGCGTTTTCGCACAAATTTGGAACGTATAGCCGAAGTTGCGGCTTATGAAATCAGTAAAAGATTGCCCTACGTGCAGCACGATGTACAAACCCCATTAGGCATTGCTACCTGCGATGTACTTGAGGAGCAGCCGGTGCTGACAACCATTTTGCGTGCAGGTCTCGCCATGCACAATGGGTTGCTCCGATATTTTGACAAAGCAGATAATGCATTTGTATCCGCATACAGGAAACACGCAACCGACGGTAATACATTCGAAATCGTACTGGAATATTTGTCATGTCCGGAAATAGAAAATAGAACGCTAATCATTTCCGATCCGATGCTTGCCACGGGAGCTTCGCTTGTAAAAACTATTCAATATCTGAAAGGCGAAGGAAAACCAAAATCCATTCACATCGTGACCGCTATTGCGTGCACAGTGGGCATTGAATACTTTAAGCGTGAGGTGCCCGAAGCCATAGTTTGGTGTGGCGCCATTGATGATGAGCTTACTGCTAAAGGATACATCGTTCCCGGACTTGGTGATGCCGGAGATCTGGCTTTTGGAACAAAAATTCAGTCTTAGCAAACTTTTACGTTCGGATTCTCGTATTTCATTGTAATTTCCTACACGATCGCCGTTATGAGAACATTATTAATTTCTCTACTCATTTTTTGTGTTCTGAACAGCCATGCTCAGGATCCAAATTTTTCTCAGTTTTTTACGTCGCCCCTTACGTTGAATCCTGCGCTTACCGGCAAGTTTGACGGAGTGTTTCGCGTGGCAGGAAACTACCGTAATCAATGGCCATCAATAAACAATGCGTTTACTACGGCAACAGCTTCGTTTGATGTAAATATTTTACGCAATCATATCCCTGAGTTTGATCAATTCGGTGTAGGTGTACTGGTGTTAAACGACAAATCAGCTAACGGAGCGTTGCAAAATAATTACGTTGCCTTGTCTACCTCTTACCATAAAGCATTAGACGAAAACGGCTTTCACCAGGTGGGACTGGGCTTTCAGGGAGCATGGATCAATCAGCGTTTTGATAGAACAAAGGTTACGTTTGAAGACGAACTGACAACAAACGGATGGATGCCAATGACGAGCAGCGAAACATTCAATCAAAGCCAGTTAAGTGTTTCGTTATTCGACGCGAGTGTAGGTGCGTTCTACAACGGAACAACCAATGGAATCAACAATATATATTTTGGCACTTCCATTTACCATGTAAATCAGCCGCGGCAAAGCTTTCAAAATGCTCAATATTTTTTGCGGTCTCGAATAACGTTGCAGGCGGGTGGAATGTTGCCTTTAAATGGCGGAAATGCGCTGCACATCAGCGGCTTGCACAGCATGCAACAAGGCGCATACAATACAGTTTTTGGCGCCGCCTACATGCTTAATCTTTCCCATACAGGTTTTTCGTTGTCATCTGCAGATCGCTCTGCTTATGACGATTTTAGAGAAACGAATTTATATGCGGGACTATGGACGCGGTTGAACAATGTGAACGATGCGCTGATTCCATATGTCGGGCTGGAATGGCATGATCTACGTTTTGGTTTCAGTTACGATGTAAATGTGAGTAGTTTAAAGCCAGGGTCGAACCTGAAGGGAGGCGCAGAAATTTCGCTTATCTACATTAAAAAACCCGGCGACCCGTACGCCAAAAAATTGAATTGTCCTAAATTCTAGTTTCTTTTATCCGGCTCACATATTTATTGCCTTTTACAAAAAATCTGTAGTGCCATTCTGCATGTTCTCCGGCGTAATCAACGCCAATGCGTGGTGAAGTAACAATATCATTTTTTGAAAGTTTGAAGCCGTCGTCCCAAATAGATATTTCTTTTCCATTCACCGGCAAACCGCACTGTGTAGTATGAAAACCAAATGCTTTGCCGACATTGCCAGGACCTTTTGCTAAACTGTAGTCCAACTGTTTTTTTCCCGTTCGCTGCAGCATAACGTCAATGCCCTCGAGCGGCTCTATAGCTCTTACGAGAATTGCATGCGGCACTCCCTCTTTACTCGTCACAATGTTAAACATCTGATGTATTCCGTAGCAGAGATACACATAAGCTTTTCCTCCTTCTCCAAAAATCACTTCCGTGCGTTTTGTACGGCCTTTATATGCATGTGATGCACGATCTATTTCACCTTCGTACGCTTCTGTTTCCACTATTCTTCCGGAGGTCTTCTCCTGATCGAAATTCGTGATGAGAACTTTCCCTAACAGATCTTTTGCGATCTGCACAACATTATCTCGAAGATAAAATGATGATGGTAATTTTTTCATGGGTTGATGATAGCTCAATGACAGTGGAACACCTGTGTTTAGTAGTCACTGTTCACTACTGACTATATTTACTTTCAAATCTACTATTTGCTCAAGGAAATCATCATAGCTGTTCAATCCTATTTCGATGCACACAATTTCATTCGCAATCACCGTTTGTGGAAATGGATCATAATTCCCGGTGTTATTTATACTATTCTCTTCTGCGTTGGAATGTATTTTTTCTGGAACTCTGCGGACAGTGCCGTCAGCGGATTGAGCAAAGCCATTGGCATTGAAGGATGGTTGCAGAATCAAAGAAGTGCATGGTTGAGTTTTTTGTTTTTGATGTCTGGCATGATGCTGCGACTAATATTGGTTTTCTTTTACTTTTCGCTCTTCAAATATTTTATAATGGTTGTCGGTGCTCCGGTTTTTTCTTATTTGAGTGAAAAAACAATGAGCATTATTCGAAATGAAGAATATACAATTAACTGGACTCAAATATTTAGAGATTCGTGGAGAGCTACTAAACTTTCTTTACGCAATGCCCTCTGGCAAACGGTGTATCTGTTTTCATTGCTGCTCTTGTCTTTAGTTCCGGTTGTTGGTTGGATAACACCCATGATCGCACTTTTTCTTGAATGTTTTTACTACGGCTTTACTATGATGGATTATGGATGTCAGCGAATTAAGCTTCCGTCTACCTCAAGCGTTTATTTCATTAATAATCACAAAGGGCTTGCAATAGGTAATGGTTTGATGTTCTACATCATGCATTTGGCAATCGGAATTGGATGGGTGCTGGCGCCGGCGTATGCAGTAGTGGCAGCTACTTTGAGTTTATATAAAGTCAGGAGTACATAAATGAAAATCGAATGTCAGCCACTGTATTTTTAATTCCTACCGTTTTAGCGGAAGGACAAACGGAATGTTTGCCTGATTATCTGCTAAACGCGGCAAAAGAGTGCTCCGCCTTTTTTGTGGAAAATGAAAGAACAGCGAGACGGTATTTAAAATTGCTGTCGAAAGACATAGTTATTGATGATTACCAATGGTACAACATGAAAAAAGGAGATACCGACGTACTTGTGCAATTCCGTCAGAGTTTAAAGGAAGGGAAAACTGTCGGTATCATCAGCGAAGCAGGTTGCCCCGGAGTCGCTGATCCCGGACAGGAATTGGCAGCTATAGCTCAGAAGATGAATGTGACGGTGAAACCGTTGGTAGGACCAAACTCCGTGTTGCTGGCGTTAATGGCAAGTGGTATGAACGGGCAACGGTTTCAGTTTGTTGGGTACCTGCCGATAGAGCAAAATGAAAGAGCGAAAACAATCAAAGCACTGGAAGCAGACTCACGTCGAAATAATTGTACGCAAATATTCATAGAAACACCTTATCGCAACAATCAGCTGATGGAGACGCTGACGAAAACATGCCAATCAGAAACAAAGATTTGTGTAGCGGCCGATTTGACCGCTGAAACAGAAATGGTGAAAACAAAAACTGTTCAACAATGGAAAAATAAACTGCCTAATCTGCACAAAAGACCTGCAATTTTTTTGCTACTCGCCAACTGAGTTTATCCGAAAACCACAGTGACGATCATCTAAACCAGCACATCTTCTATTTGGCTGAATCCAACTTCAGGTAGCATCCGTTCCCACAGAATTTTATAGATTGTTTCGGCAATGGGAATATCAGCACCAATGTTTTTGTTTAAACTGTAAATGCATTTCGAAGCATAATAGCCCTCTGCCACCATATTCATTTCCAGTTGTGCCGATTGCACAGTATATCCCTTTCCGATCATGTTTCCGAATGTGCGGTTTCGGCTATATAGCGAATAACAAGTGACCAGCAAATCTCCCAGATAAACGGAAGCCGCGTAATTCATGTCTTTTTTATGCGTTTGAGGATCGGTTTTTTCGTGCTCACCGACTACGATGTGTTGCACACCGACCTTTCGTAAAAAACTTGCCATTTCATCTGCGCTATTGGCAATGTACACGCTCAGGAAATTGTCGCCGTATTCCAGACCGTGTGCAATACCGGCGCCGAGTGCAAAAATATTTTTGAGCACCGCCGCATATTGAACACCGAGAATGTCTGCATTCACTATGGTATTGATGTACGATGTTCCGAAATACTGTGCGATTTCTTCAGCAGCAGAAATATCAATTCCGGAAAAAGTCAAATACGAAAGTTTCTCTGCAGCTACTTCTTCTGCATGACACGGACCGAGAACCGCGAAATAGTTTTGCAGCGGTAACGCGAATTGATGTTCAAGGTATTGATTCAGCAATACGTCTGCTCCCTCGCCGGGAACAAGACCTTTAATTGCAGAAAGAATCTTTTTATCCCGAAGCGAATTTTTATCTATTGTGTTCAGAACATCTTTGATATACGCCGAGGGAACGGCGAGCACCAGCAGATCTGAGGCATCCACAATTTTTTGTGCATCTGTATCCATGTGGAGCATTGACACATCAAAAAAGGCACTGCTCAAATAATTAGGGTTATGCTTTCGATTTTTGATGTGATCAATCGACGAAGCATTCCTTATCCACCATTTAACCGGATGTTGGTTATCAGTAATGATTTTTACCAATGCAGTTGCCCAGCTTCCGTTGCCAATTACTCCTATTTTCATGTCAGCCATAGATCAGTTTTCGAACAACTTATTTTTTGACACAGGTTTTACCCTACTTCCGCTTCGCAAAGTTCTGCTCACCGCAGAATAAGGACCGGCCACTATTTTTTCTTTCTCTTTCAATCCTGATAATATTTCAAAATGGTTGATGTCTTGAATGCCGGTTTGTACAACGCGTTTACTTACTTTGTTTTCAGAATTGATGACGAAAACAACTTCTTCTAAATCGTCGGAAACGGCATTGTCTTCAACGTCCTCGTCCGACGAGTTTTTTTCCTTTTCTTTTCTATCAGAGGCAGATTCCTCGCTGGTTTTTGCCCGTGAAGCCACTG
>JAEZJD010000011.1 GCA_023436425.1 Bacteroidota bacterium
GGAATTGGTAGACACGCAGGACTTAAAATCCTGTGGCCAGCAATGGCCGTATCGGTTCAAGTCCGATCCGGGGCACTCTTTTAGGTGTATTTAGATAAAAATCTGGTAAAAACGCTGGCGGCACCTAACCGGAGTGTTCAATGGCTTAATTCTTGAAATCTGTTCGCTGTGAAATTCCCTCTCCTTACACTGTTCATGTTCATATGCGGCTTGCTTCAGGCACAAGATTCCTTTTCAGATTCAGCATCGGTTATTGTACACAAGGATGCAAGAATAGATTTGCTTGTTGCAAAGCAATCATCTATCAATACAACGGCAAGAAAAGCAGCTGGTAGAACAATGCGAGGTTACCGCCTGTTAGTGGTTAACACAAATAGTCGTGACGAGGTGATTGCTGCAAAAACTAAAGTGTATACGTACTTTCCCGAGCTAAAATCATATGTTGTTTATCAAACGCCTTTCTTTAAGCTCAAAGCAGGAAATTTTCAAACACGTGATGAGGCGAAAAGCTACCAGCAGGCAATGAACTCTATTTTCCCTAAAGGCGTTTTCATCATTGGCGATACCATAGAAGTGCAGCCTGAACCCGATTTTCAGAATTAAAACTTCCCGGTAGGATTACTTCTGTAAAAACTTCACTTTTGCACGGAGTAATTATGCTTCAAAACAAAATCAAAGAGCTGGCCGCCGCGTATAAAGATGACTTCATTCAAATTCGTCGCTTTCTCCATGCTCATCCCGAACTGAGTTATCAAGAATATGAAACATCGAAGTTCGTTCAACAAAAACTTGCGGAGTATAACGTTCCCTTCAGCGTCATAGCTACAACCGGGGTCGTAGGCATAATAGAAGGTCGTAATCCTTCATCACGAATCGTTGCACTTCGTGCAGACATGGATGCGCTCCCGATTGCTGAAGAAAACGACGTTGATTACAAATCGACAATAGATGGAGTAATGCACGCCTGCGGGCACGATGTGCACACAACCTGTCTTCTCGGCGCGGCAAAAATTCTGAGTAAAACAAAGAGTGACTGGGAAGGAACAGTGAAATTGATTTTTCAACCCGGCGAAGAACGAAACCCCGGTGGCGCAAGCCTGATGATAAAAGATGGTGTACTGGACAATCCTGTACCCGAAGCTATTTTTGGATTGCATGTTAACCCACAACTGGAAGTGGGAAAACTGAGTTTCCGGGCGGGTAAAGTGATGGCTAGTGCTGATGAACTTTACATTACCATCAAGGGCACTGGCGGACACGCAGCAGCCCCCCATCTTACAGTGGATACTATTTTAATAGCATCACATTTGGTCGTTGCACTGCAGCAAGTCATCAGCAGAAACAGAGATCCTTTTTCTCCGTCAGTGCTGACAATTAGTTCATTTCAAGGTGGCTACACCACAAACGTTATTCCTTCAGAAGTGAAACTGATGGGAACCTTTAGAGCGATGGATGAACAGTGGCGCTTTAAAGCACATGAACTTATTCGAAAAGTGACAACTGAACTTGTGCATTCAATGGGCGCTGAAGTTGATGTACATATTGACGTCGGGTATCCCACGGTTTACAACAACGAACAGCTGAATGAATATTCCCGCAAGATTGCAGAAGATTTTATAAAAAAAGAAAACGTAGAAGAAACAGAAGTGAGAATGGGTGCAGAAGATTTTGGTTTTTACTCGCAAAAAATTCCAGGCTGCTTTTTTCGCCTCGGAACAGCAAACAAAGCAAAGAACATAACAGCGGGTGTGCACACACCTAAATTCAACATTGATGAAAATGCCATCGAAATTGGAATAGGTATTATGGCATGCTTTGGTGCCATCGCTGCCTTTCCGAATCAGTAGGTTTTACTTTTATTAGTTTTGCAGCTTTAGAGTGGAAGTTGAATTTTTCAGCTTTGATTAAAAAGTAACTATGTCAAACAAGTCACGCAAAACTGATGCGTTAGAATATCACGAAAAAGGCCGTCCCGGAAAAATTGAAGTAATCCCCACCAAAGAAGCTAAAACCCAAAGAGACCTTTCGCTTGCTTACTCCCCCGGCGTGGCGGAGCCCTGCAAGGAAATAGCAACGAACAAGGACAACGTTTACCGCTATACCGCAAAAGGAAATTTAGTGGCAGTGATCAGCAACGGAACTGCAGTGCTGGGCTTGGGAGACATCGGACCCGAAGCGGGAAAACCAGTGATGGAAGGAAAAGGAGTTCTCTTCAAAATCTTTGCAGATATCGATGTTTTCGACATTGAGATTAACGAAAAAGATCCCCAGAAAATCGTTGAAATCGTAAAAGCACTTGAGCCCACTTTTGGGGGTATAAATCTCGAAGACATAAAAGCTCCGGAATGTTTTTACATTGAAAAAGAACTGCGTGAGCAGCTTACAATTCCTGTAATGCACGATGATCAGCATGGCACAGCGATCATCAGTGGTGCAGCATTACTAAATGCGTTGCAGCTACAAAAGAAGAAAATAGATAAGGTTCGCTTCGTTGTTAACGGAGCCGGAGCGGCAGCAATGGCTTGTATTCAATTGTATGAAGCACTGGGGGCAAGACACGAAAATTTCTGCGTGTTCGATCGCAAAGGTGCGTTGCATTCGGAACGAACAGACCTCGAAGGCTTTAAATTAAAGTTTGCCAATGCAAAGCCCGATACTACGCTTGACAAGGCAATGAAAGATGCAGATGTATTCATCGGATTAAGTGTAGGTAATGTGCTCACCGCCGACATGATTAAAAGCATGGCAAAAAATCCAATTGTATTTGCTATGGCTAATCCCGATCCGGAAATTTCGTGGGAAGATGCTTGTGGTGCAAGAAAAGATCTCATAATGGCGACTGGACGAAGCGATTATCCTAACCAGGTAAACAATGTCCTGGGGTTCCCTTATATATTTCGTGGTGCGCTCGACGTGAGATCGACACAGATCAACGAAGCCATGAAGCTCGCTGCAGTGAAAGCTTTGGCGGAGCTGGCGCAATCTCCGGTTCCCGACATTGTGAACCTTGCATATAACGCTAAAAACATAACATTCGGTCCTAGCTACATCATTCCAAAACCACTTGACCCGCGCCTGCTTGCCACGGTAGCTCCGGCGGTGGCAAAGGCCGCAATAGAAAGCGGCGTAGCACAAAAACCGATCACCGACTGGGAAACGTATGTAGATGATTTGAACAAACGCCTTGGACTTGATAATCAGGTGATGCGGGTTCTTGGCAGCAAAGCAAGGCGTGAACCGCGCAGAATTGTTTTTGCAGAAGCAGATAACCTGAAGATTCTAAAAGCTGCGCAGGTAGTAATTGATGAAGGTGTCGGATTTCCAATACTGTTAGGTGACGAAACAAAGATCAGGGCGATAGCACAAGCGAACGCGATTGATCTCGAAGGGTTGCCCATCTTCGATCCGCGTAGCGATGCACTGGAAGGAAAAAGAAATGAATACGGCGACTTGTTCTTTCAGAAACGTCAACGCAAGGGCTTCAACTTGTATGAGGCGAAGAAGGCAATGAAAGACCGCAACTATTTTGGAAGCATGATGGTGGAAACTGGCGATGCGGATGCAATGATTTCCGGGCTGACCAAAAATTACCCTGATACAATCCGCCCGGCTATTCAGTGCATTGGCATGGAAGAAGGCACAAAAAGGATTGCTGGCATGTACCTGATGCTCACCAAGCGGGGCCCACTATTCCTGGCAGATACGACTGTGAATTTTAACCCTACAGCAGAAGAACTGGCTGAGATCACGCTGATGGCGGCAAAAGAAGTCCGCAACTTCAACATCGTTCCCCGCATTGCGATGCTTAGCTATTCCAACTTTGGCAGCAGCAATTCCAAAGAAGCGAAGACCGTTGCCGAAGCCCGTCGACTGGTGAAAGAACAAATGCCGAATCTCATTGTTGATGGTGAGATGCAGGCTAGCGTAGCGTTCAATAAAGAGCTGATGAAGGAGAATTATCCCTTCAGTGAGTTGATTGATAAAGATGTAAACACGTTGATTTTTCCGAACCTCGCTGCCGGTAATATCGCTTACAATCTATTAAAGGAAGTCGGTCAGGCAGATGCAATTGGCCCGATTTTATTAGGAATAAAGAAGCCTGTGCACGTTTTGCAATTGGGCAGTTCTGTTCGCAATATTGTTAATATGGCAATGATAGCAGTGGTGGATGCGCAGATAAAGGGACAGGCAGCCGCGGAAGAAATATTGAGACGATCGCCATGGTGGAGAAGATTGAAGAAAAGCAATCAGCAACATCAAATTGGATTTAAGTAATAGATGAAGTACCTGGCAGACTTTGGGAAGTTCCTGTTGATGCTGAAGAACATGTTTTCCAAACCGGAAAACTGGCGAATGTATTGGCGGGAGTTTATGCATCAGTGCAATGAAATAGGCATCGGATCACTCGGCATCGTTTCCATCATTTCTCTGTTTATGGGTGCTGTGTCAACCGTCCAAACAGCTTACCAGCTTACCAGCCCGCTGATTGCAAAATATACCATAGCCATGGTCGTGAGAGACACGGTAATAGTTGAATTTGCCCCCACGCTTGTTTGCATTGTTCTCGCCGGCGTGGTAGGTAGCAAAATCGCCGGGGAGTTAGGCAACATGCGTGTTTCGGAGCAAATTGATGCATTGGAAATAATGGGAATTAACACGAAAGCATACCTGATAATGCCGAAAATAATCGCGTCGCTAGTTGTCATCCCAATGTTGGTGGTGCTTGCGGCTGTTCTGGGCATTTTCGGTGGACGTTTAGCAGGCACGCTTTCGGGAATTATTTCGGGCGACGAATTTGATAAAGGCCTGCTCGCATCGTTTGTTCCTTACAATGCGTTTTTTGCAATGACAAAAGCTTACACCTTTGCGTTTCTTGTGTCCAGTATTCCCGCTTTTTTTGGATACCATGTAAAAGGTGGCGCTCTTGAAATTGGGCGGGCAAGCACTAAATCTGTTGTGGTAAGTTGTATTGCTGTATTGGCTGCTGACTACATTCTTGCTGCATTACTCTTGTGATATGATTGAAGTAAAAGATCTGAGGAAAAGCTTTGGGAATAAGACTATCATCGATGGTGTTTCTGTCATCATGCAGCAGGGAATATGCAATTTGATCATTGGCACCAGCGGCAGCGGAAAAAGCGTGTTCACCAAGTGCATTGTTGGACTGTTTCAACCCGACAGTGGAGAAATTTATTATCACGGTGAGGACTTCACAAAGATGAGCCCTGAAGAGAAAAAACAAATTAGAACCGAAATTGGAATGCTTTTTCAGGGATCGGCTCTTTTTAGT
>JAEZJD010000052.1 GCA_023436425.1 Bacteroidota bacterium
GCTCAGTTTAAAACTGTTGTGGACTCGCTGAACGTCAATAGCAGGATAGTAATTGCAGGCAAAGAATACGCGGCGGGCAGTTTAAAAAGATTGTTTTTCGGAAATGATTACAGAAAGGAATGGTCCACGCCAATCATCGTCCCTGTTTTAAATCTAGATACAGCTTTCGGAGGATTAACACCGGTGGAGTTAGGTGGAGGCAGACAAACAAAGTCATTGCATTTGACAGATCCGCAGGGACGACGTTTTGTTCTTCGTTCTGTAAACAAAACCTATACGTTAGCGCTACCCGAAATTGCCAGAGGCACATTCATTGAAACGATCGCGAACGATCAAATTGCAACCAATCATCCATTTGCAGCGCTTACGGTACCAACCATGAGCGAAGCCGCAAACGTTTATCACACGAACCCACAGCTGTTTCTGGTTCCCTACAGTCCCCGGTTAGGCGAGTATAATAAGATTTTTGCAAACATGCTTTGCCTGCTCGAAGAACGTCCTGATAAAACGCAGATTGGGCAACCTTCTTTTGGATTCCCCAATGACATTGACGGAAGTGAGAAAATGATTGAGAAAATTACTGGTGACAATGATGTATTGATGGATCAGAACTGGTATGTGAAAACAAGGCTTTTCGACATGTTTTTAGGTGATTGGGGCAGGCACATTGATAATTGGCGGTGGGCAGAATTCGACAGCGGAAAAGGATCGGTATTTCGTCCCGTTCCAAAGGACCGGGATCAAACGTGGGCAAAGTTTGAAGGGCTAATGCTTACCCTTCTTCGCGTAGGTGCTGGATTGAAAGAATTGCAATCATTCGGACCGAATATCAAGAGCCTGTATTGGTTTAACCACCCAGCTTTTGAAATTGACCGACGCTTTACGAACGACTTGACAAAAAAGGCGTGGGTTGATTCGGCTGAGGTATTGAAAGCTTCGCTTACCGACGCAGTGATAGAAACTGCGGTGAAGCAAATGCCTCCGGAAATTTTTGCTATTCGCGGTAAAGAAACAATAGATTACCTAAAGCAGCGGCGTGATGACTTGCCTCAGTACGCATCCGAGTATTACGATATTCTGGCAAAAGTGGTAGATGTCCCGGGCACCACGAAAAATGAATTGTTCGAGGTTAACAGGTTAAACGATACGGAAACCTCCGTGAAGGTCTTTAAGCTTAATAAAGAAGGTGAGCGGAAACAGCCGCTGTTTTCAAGAACATTCAACATTAACGAAACCAAAGAAATTCGCTTGTACGGACTTGACGGTGAGGATATTTACCACGTAACGGGTGATGTAAATGATGGGATAACAGTTCGCATCATCGCAGGCGCCGGCAAAGACTCCCTATATGACAACTCTCACGTAAATGGCCGAACGCACAAAACAAAGTTTTACGACAATCCAGGCACTGAAATCGCTTCCTCGCCTGAAACAAAAATCAGACTTTCAGATTCCACATACATCTATCCGTTTGAGAAGGATTTTAAGTTAGATTCTAAAGGCTTCACAATTGCTCCCGGCTATAAATATTATTATGGCATTTACTTGGGCGTTGGTTACAAAAAAGTAACATATGGTTGGCGGGAAGAGCCTTTTAAGTCGAAATTGCAGTTTGGGGTTCATTATGCATTTGGTGAAAAGACTTTAAATCCCTACTTCAACCTCGAATACCCTCAGCTTTTCGGAGCGTGGAATGTGCAGTTCGCTGCCGGTTATGATGGCGCACGAAAATTCAACTATTTCGGTACCGGTAACGAGACGGTAAAAATTTCAGAAGACAGGAGCTATCATTACTTGCGCACTTCAAACATATATGCTGCTGCAGGATTGAATCAAGACTTTGCGACATATCATAATATCGTTTTGAGCTTTAACTATGATGCGGTAAGGGTGCTTTCACGAGCGGGAACTTTTCTGGTAAAGCCGAGCACCATTATTGACAACAACGATTTTGACTGGAAGCACTTTGGCGGCGCAACGCTTGGCTATCGCTATACAAATGTGAACAGTGATGTTCTACCCACCAAAGGAATATTTTTTACGGCTTCTGCAACGCACACAAAAAATTTGAGTGATTTAGCAAAAAGCTTCAACCGGCTGAATACAGTACTGCAGCTGTATGTTCCATTATTTAATCCATTTTCTCTGATGGTAAATACTGGTGCCGCCACAATGAGCGGCGATCCTGAATTTTATCAATTAAATCAGATCGGAGGTAACTGGACCCTCCGCGGTTACCTGCGCAGCCGCTTTTATGGGAAAACAAGCTTCTACGATCAAAATGAGCTAAGATGGATTCCGAATATAAAAAGTTATTTATTCAACGGAAAAATTGGCTTGGCCGCTCTGTACGACGTAGGAAGGGTATGGAATCCGGGCGAAAATTCCGATAAATGGCATTATGGATACGGCGCAGGATTGATCGTTTCTCCATTTAATAAAATGTCAGCTGCCGTGTACTACTCAATTTCCGAAGAAGACAAAGTTGTTAATGTCAGACTGGGAAAATCATTTTAGTCTTACTTTGTTGGTATGAAAAACATCTTCATCCTCCTGCTACTCGCTAGCTCCGTTCAGTTATTTGCTCAGCAGGATGCAGGAACATTACCTCCATACAAAAAATACCCTACGCACCCGCCGCTGCAACTTTTGTTGAGCGACAGCACCACAAAGTTTACCACCGAAAGTCTGCCCCAACAAAAGCAGGTGCTTGTTATGCTTTTTAGTCCGGAATGCGAGCATTGCCAGCACGAAGCAGAGGAACTGGTAGCGCACAAAAATGAGTTTAGAGATATTCAGATAGTGATGGCAACTACTTACCCGCTTTGGAAAATGAATCAGTTTATCACCGATTATAAATTAAAAGAGATCGACAATATTGTTATAGGCCGGGATATATTTTATTTGTTGCCCGCGTTCTTCGACATGCGCAACTTTCCTTTTCTTGCGATGTATAATGCAAAGGGAAATCTGATAGAAGTTTTTGAAGGCGGCCTTCCCATTCCGAAAGTGTTGGAAAAATTTAAGAACAACCCATAATCACACAACTTTTTTCACGAACAGCCTTGCCGAATTCACTGCAAGTACCACGTCACTCATTCCCATCACCAGCGCACCGAATGTTGGACTTAAAAAGCCGAGTGCCGCCACTGGAATTGCCACAATGTTGTATGCGAACGCCCAAAACAAATTTTGTTTGATAGTGAGATAAGTGTGCTTTCCCAAACCGAGCGCCTCCGGCAGCTTTTGCAAGTCATTATTCATCAGCACCACCTGTGCACTTTGCATTGCCATTTGCGATGCCTCGCTCATTGATACGCCAATTGTGGCTTTCGCAAGAGCCGGTGCATCGTTAATGCCGTCACCCACCATGATTGTTGGCGCAGCATCGGATAGTTCCGCGATCTTATTTAGCTTCTGCTCCGGAGTTTGTTCCGCAATCACTTCTTCAATGCCTAGTTCATCGGCCAACTGGCGGCACTTGGTATAAGTGTCTCCGCTCAATAGAATTGTTTTAATCTTTTTTGAATGGAGGTAGCTAACAACCTGCTTGGCTTCAGGTCGCAGTTCATCTTGCAAATCTATCCAGCCCAGCAACTCACCGTTTTTTACGAGGTAAATGTTGTGGCTATTGTCATTGGAAAGTCCTTCTGCTACCTTAAATGATCCCAATAAATAATTATTACCCTCTTTATCCTTAGCCTGCATTCCTTTGCCCTTCACTTCATCTATGCTGCTCCACGCAATTGGATTATTGATCTTCCACTCCGATGTAATGGTTTTTGCCAGCGGATGATTGGAATATTTTTCGAGTGAGAAAACTATTCTTCTAAAGTCTTCGTCCGAAATTTTGTTTTTTGAAAATTCCCATTTCCGTATAGCAAATCTTCCGGTTGTTAGCGTTCCGGTTTTATCAAACACAACCTGCTGAATGTTCTTGAACAACTCCAGACTTTTAGCATTGCGAAATAATATTCCGTTTCTTGCGCCACGACCCAACCCAACTGCGATGGCCGCCGGTGTTGCCAGTCCCATTGCGCATGGACAAGCAATGACAAGAACTGCAATGCTTCGCAGAACCGCAGGTGTAAGGCTTCCTAAAACTATCCAGTTAATTATCAGAGTAACCACCGCAATACCAAGCACCACGGGAACAAAGATGGCACTGATCTTATCTGCCATTTGCTGCATCGGTGGCTTTTCTCCCTGTGCTTTTTTCACTAAATCAATAATCTTGGCAAGAACAGTATCGTTTCCAGCGGCTGTCACCTGCGCCTTTAAAGACCCTTCCTCCAGTATACTTCCGCCCACCACATTTGCTTTTGCCGTTTTGTGAATGGGTGTGCTTTCGCCGGTAAGCAACGCTTCGTTCACGTGTGCTTCGCCCCACAATATTTTACAGTCTGCCGGTACCTGTTCACCCGTTCTGATCAGCACCAGATCACCCACTTTCAACTGCGTATTTTCCACCGGTAGTATCACTTCGTGGTGATTTTCATCAAACGCAATCATGTTCGCCATCACCTTCTGCGATTTCACCAAGGCCTTGAGTGCACGTTGTGTGGATTTGATTGAGGTTTCTTCCATGTAATTGCCGAGGAAAACAAGGGTAATAATCGTAGCTGACGTTTCGAAGAATAAGTATTCGTTGCCAAGACGGAGAATTGCTCCCGTAAGACTGTAAACGAATGCAGCTAAGGCGCCGATGGTTATCAGCACATCCATATTCGGCATTCCGTTCGCAAGACTCTTTATGGCTGAACGACCGAAGAAAATCATACCTACGATAAATACCGGAAGTGTGAGTGCCATCTGAATCCAGGGATTCATAAGCCACTCAATGTGCAACCCTGGAATCATGTGCAGCAGCAGAACGGCCGTGAAAGGAAAGCAGAACCAAAAACGTTGAACACTGTTTTTAAGAAATCCGGTCGACTCGTCTTCGTCGTGCTCATGGCCATAGCCATTTTCAGAAACCTTATAGCCAAGTGACTCAATACCTCGTGCAAATTTCTGGGCAGGTGTTTCATCAATTACTTCGAACGAAACATCACCGTCAATTGCATTTACGGAAACGTTTTGCGCTCCATTTTTATGCAGATATTTATTTATGGTAAGTGCACAATTTGCACAGGTCATTCCATCTACTTTCAAATGAATTTTTTCCATCTTGAGCTTGTTCTTTTGCAAAGTTACTTGCATGTATTGAGGGAATCAATGATTTTAATCCGCTGTGCGGCTTCATTTCGTTCAACCACGTGTTAAATTTGTCGGGTGCAGCGAACATTTTCACTTAATCAACTATCCGATTTCGCTAAAGCTTTCTGGAAGGAAATACAAGGCGAAACTTTGTTCGCTTTTCATGGGGAGATGGGTGCGGGCAAAACAACAATTATCACAGCCTTATGCAAAGAAAAAGGTGTTAGGGATACGATTGGAAGTCCTACGTTTTCTATTATCAACGAGTATCGGTACCGCGCAGATGGTTCGGAACATTCCATATTTCATATAGACTTGTACCGGCTGAAAGATGCTGATGAAATAGAAAGGGCCGGAGTAGAAGACTGCATCTACAGCGGGGAAATTTGTATGGTTGAGTGGCCGAAAAAGGCTCCCCATCTTTTCGACGACCGAAGTGTTCATGTGTACATTTCTGCCATTGACGACAACACTCGTTGCGCAAAAGTGGTTCAGCCTGAGAACAGTATGGAATAACAGTCGTAATTTGTAAACCAATTGTGAATCCTTCTATGTCGCAACAAAAACCCTTTATCAGTTCTGCTATTGCTTACGAAACACTGGAAGAAACGCTGGACATCAAACCAAAGGGAGCACAGTTGCACATTGGAATACCGAAAGAAACAGCATTCCAAGAAAACAGAATAGCACTAACACCCGATGCAGTCAGCGTGTTGATTAGCAACGGACACGAAGTAACGATCGAGCACAATGCCGGAGAAGCGGCGCACTACGCCGATAAAGATTATAATGAAGCCGGAGCAAAAATTTCGTACAATCGTGAAGACGTGTACAAGGCACCAATCCTGGTAAAAAGCGCACCCATTATAGAAGAAGATTTGCCGCTTTTGCAGTACAATCAAATGGTGATATCTCCAATTCACCTGAGCGTGTTGAAGGCGGAGTTGCTGCAAAAGATGATGGAAAAGAGAATCACGGCCATCTCTTTTGAGAATCTAAAAGACGACAGCGGCAGTTACCCGATTGTGCGCAGCATGAGCGAAATTGCCGGAAGTGCAGTGATGCTGATAGCAGCACAATATTTAAGTTCTTCCAACCACGGTAAGGGTGTTTTGTTGGGAGGAGTTTCGGGCATTGCACCAACAAAAGTTATAATTATCGGTGCAGGAATTGTCGGCGAATATGCCGCAAGAGCAGCATTGGCGTTGGGCGCTTCAGTAAAAGTTTTCGACAACAGTGTTTACCGCCTTAAACGTTTGCAGAACAACATTGGGCATCGCTTGTGGACTTCGGTAATTGAACCACGCATGCTTGCCAAGCAGCTCAAAACGTGTGAAGTGGCGGTTGGTGCTTTGGGTAACGACAGCGGAAGAACTCCGATCGTTGTGACGGAAGAAATGGTCAGCAGCATGCGAACCGGAAGTGTGATTATCGATGTAAGCATCGATCGCGGCGGCTGTTTCGAAACTTCGGAAATTACCACACATGAGAGACCCGTTTTTACAAAGTACGGAGTCATTCATTATTGCGTTCCAAATATTCCTTCCGGATTTGCCCGAACCGCGTCTCAAGCTATCAGCAATGTGTTAATGCCACTTCTGCTGGAAGCCGGTGAGGATGGAGGATTCGAACACATGGTTTGGCACCAAATACACTTACGCAGTGGCATTTACATGTTCAAAGGAGCGCTGACAAATTTTTATCTAAGCGAGAGATTCAATTTAAAGTACACCGATTTGAACCTGCTCATTGCAAGCCAGAGATGAAATAACTACTTCGATTAAGCCGATTGAATCTGTAAAAACTTCATTGTATCACTTGCTCAATTTCCTGCAACTCGTCCTTAGTAAAAGGTAAGTTGTTCAATGCTTGAACAGAGTCAAGTACCTGCTCTGCTTTACTTGCTCCAATTATTACAGACGTAATCCTGTCATCTTTTAAAATCCACGAGAGTGCCATTTGAGCAAGAGATTGACTTCGGTTTTGCGCAATTACATTCAATCTGCGCACTTTCTGCAGTACATCTTCGGTTATTCTTTCAGGCATCAAAGCACCATTGCCTCTATCGCTGGCAGCTCTTGAATCTTCAGGTATCCCATTCAAATATTTGTCTGTAAGAAGCCCCTGCTCAAGCGATGAAAAAGTGATGCACCCTACACCATTTCTTTTCAGCACGTCGAGCAGCCCATTTTCCACCCAACGATCGAACATTGAGTATCTCGGCTGATGAATTAGCAGCGGTGTGCCGAGCGATTTCAATACTGCAATTGCATTTTGCGTTTGCTCAGCCGTGTAGCTCGAAATCCCAACATACAAGGCTTTGCCCTGCCGAACAAGTTGATCTAAAGCCATCATCGTTTCTTCCAGCGGTGTCTCCGGGTCGGGGCGATGATGGTAAAAAATATCGACGTAGTCCAGACCCATTCTTTTGAGGCTCTGATCCAGGCTGGCAATGAGATATTTTTTTGAACCGAGGTCTCCGTAAGGACCCGGCCACATTGGCCATCCGGCTTTTGACGACACAATCATTTCATCGCGATATGACTGTAAGTCTTGCTTCAGAATTTTCCCGAAAGTTTCTTCGGCCGCGCCGGGTGGCGGCCCATAATTGTTTGCCAGGTCAAAAT